>NZ_JASJXJ010000038.1:0-26644 GCF_035018685.1 Cryobacterium sp. RTC2.1 | reverse complement strand
GGCGGGGTGGCCGCTTCGGCTCGGGGTGAGACGGGTCAGGGCGTAAATCGGGTTAGAACTGCTCGGCCTCTGTGGAACCGACGAGGGCGAGCGTCGCGCTGTTGGGGTTGAGCGCGGTGGCGATCTTGTCGAAGTAGCCGGTGCCGACCTCCCGCTGGTGGCGGGTGGCGGTGTAGCCGTCTGCCTCGGAGGCGAATTCGGCCTCCTGGAGTTCGACGTATGCGCTCATCTGGCGTTCGGAGTAGTCCTTGGCCAGGGTGAACATCGAGTGGTTGAGGGCGTGGAAGCCGGCGAGGGTGATGAACTGGAAGGCGTAGCCTGCCTTCGCGAGCTCGCGCTGGAACGCCTCGATCTGGGCATCGTCGAGGTGCGACTTCCAGTTGAACGAGGGCGAGCAGTTGTATGCGAGCTTCTTGCCGGGGAACTGCGCGTGGATCTCGGCGGCGAAGCGCTGCGCGAGCTCGAGGTCGGGCTCCGAGCTCTCGACCCAGAGCAGGTCGGCGTACGGCGCGTATGCGAGACCGCGGGCGATGACGACGTCGATGCCGTTCTGGGTGTCGTAGAAGCCCTCCGCGGTGCGCCCGCCGGTGAGGAACTCCTGGTCGCGCTCGTCGATGTCGCTCGTGATGAGCGTGGCGGCGAGGGAGTCGGTGCGCGCGATGATGATCGTCGGCACGCCGGCGACATCCGCTGCGAGACGGGCGGCGTTCAGGGTGCGGATGTGCTGGCCGGTCGGGACGAGGACCTTGCCGCCCATGTGGCCGCACTTCTTCTCGCTCGCGAGCTGGTCTTCCCAGTGCACGCCGGCCGCTCCGGCCTCGATCATCGACTGCATGAGCTCGTAGGCGTTGAGCGGGCCGCCGAAGCCGGCCTCGGCGTCGGCGACGATCGGCGCGAGCCAGTCGATGCCGGTGCCGGTTCCGCCGTTCGCGGCTGCTTCGCTCGACTCGATCTGGTCGGCACGGAGCAGCGCGTTGTTGATGCGGCGCACGACCGAGGGGACAGAGTTCGCGGGGTAGAGCGACTGGTCGGGGTAGGTCTGGCCGGAGAGGTTGGCGTCGGCGGCGACCTGCCATCCGGAGAGGTAGATCGCCTTGAGGCCGGCGCGCACCTGCTGCACGGCCTGGTTGCCGGTGAGGGCGCCGAGGGCGCGCACCCACTCGGGGTTCTCCGCCGTGCCGTTCTGGTGGATGAGTTTCCAGAGGTTCTCGGCGCCGCGGCGGGCGAGAGTGCGGTCCTCGCGGACCGAGCCGCGAAGGCTGATGACATCCTCCGCGGTGTAGTCGCGGCGGATACCGTTCCAGCGTGCGTCGGCCGCCCACTCGAGGGCGAGTTCGGCGGCGGTCTGGGTCTGGTCGCCGGGGCGGGCTGCGTTCTCGGTCATGCTGTCTCCTTGGGTTTGCGTCATTGCTTGCCTGTGACACCTACTCTGCGGTGGTTGAGCGACCCGAACCCCTCCTGGAATGACAGAAGAAATGAAGTTCTTCTGCTTGCGTGAAGTTCTGCACCGTGTGAACATGGTGCGATGATCACCGCCGATCCCTCCCTGCGCACCGCCCTGTCCCAGCCGGAACCCGACGAGCACGGGATCGACGCCCTGACTCTCGGCCGGCGCATCCGTGAACTGCGGGGTTCCCGCAGGATGACCCTCGACACCCTCGCCGCCGCCGTCGGGCGGGCGCCGTCGCAGGTGTCGATGATCGAGAACGGCAAACGCGAGCCGCGCCTGTCGATGCTGCGCACGATCGCGACCGCGCTCGGCACGACCGTCGACGAGCTGCTCAAGACGGAGGCACCCTCGGAGCGTGCCGCCCTCGAGATCGCCGTGGAACGGGCCCAGCGGGGGCCGGTCTTCACCGCCCTCGGGCTGCCGCACATCCGGATTGGCCGGTCAACCAGCGATGAGGCGCTGCAGACGATCCTCACCCTGCACCACGAGATCGAGCGTCTGCACCGGGAGCGGGCGGCGACGCCAGAGGAGGCGCGGCGGGCCAACGCGGAACTGCGCGGCATCATGCGCGCGCGGGACAACTATTTCCCCGAGCTCGAGGCCCAGGCGGCCGGGCTGCTGGGCGCGGTCGGCCACCGGGGCGGGCCGGTGCCGCAGCGGGTCGTCGCCGACATGGCCGCGCACCTCGGCTATTCCCTGCACTACGTCGCGGACCTGCCGCACTCGACGCGATCGGTCACCGACAAGCGCAACGGCCGTATCTACCTGCCGATCGAGCAGAGCGCATCCCGGGACACTCGCTCGCCGATCCTCCAGGCCTTCGCGAGCGCACTCTGCGGGCACGAGGAGCCGACAAGTTATGCGGAATTTCTCCGGCAGCGGGTCGAGACCAACTACCTGACGGCGGCGATCCTGCTGCCGGAGGACGACGCCGTGAAACTTCTGACCGAGGCCAAGGCGCAGCGCAACATCTCGATGGAGGATCTCCGCGACGCCTTCGCGGTGTCCTACGAGACGGCCGCGCACCGGTTCACGAACCTCGCGACGGCCCGGCTCGGCATCCCGGTGCACTTCATGAAGGTGCACGAGTCCGGCACGATCATCAAGGCATACGAGAACGACTCAGTGCGGTTCCCGAGCGACGCCCTCGGCGCCGTCGAAGGGACGACGGTCTGCCGCAGCTGGACCGCCCGCACGGTCTTCGACGTCGCCGACCGGTTCAGCCCCTGGTACCAGTACACCGACACCCCGTCCGGCACCTTCTGGTGCACCTCCCGCATCGCGAAGGCGAAGGAGGGTGAGTACTCGGTGAGCGTCGGCGTGCCGTTCTCGGAGACGAAGTGGTTCCTCGGCCGCGAGACGAACAACCGGGCCGTCTCCCGTTGCCCGGACGAGAGCTGCTGCCGCAGCGCCCCCGACGAACTCGCCGAGCGCTGGGCGGGCCAGGCCTGGCCGGCCGCGCGTACCCCGACGAGCCTGCTCGCCGCCCTCCCGACCGGCACCTTCCCCGGCGTCGACCAGACCGAGGTCTACCAGTTCCTGGAATCCCACTCCCCCAGCCTCTGAGTCCCACCCCCTGAGCGGATGCCGCTGCACACCGAAGCGGGTGCCGATCGTCCTGCAGATCTCCACCCCGGCCCGGACGTTCCTTGGAATTCCGGGGTCGGGCATCCGGTCTTCCGGAATCTGCAGGAGCTATGCCACGGGGACGGTGTCGGGGACGCGGTGCAGGGCCTCGACGAGCGGGGCCAGTTCGGGTTTTGCCTCGGCCTCGGCGAGGGCTGTCGCGAGTGTGTCGTCGTAGAGGGGGCGGACATCCGCGAGCAGGGCCTGGCCGGTCGCGGTGAGCTCGGTGTAGATTCCGCGGCGGTCGTCGGCGCAGAGGATGCGGGTGAGCAGGCCGCGATCCTCGAGCCGGTTGACGAGCCGGGTCGTTGCGCTGCTGCTGAGCGCGGTCGCGCCGGCGAGCTGCTGCATCCGCATGTGCCAGCCGTGCTGGCGACTGAGCGCGTCGAGCACCGTGAACTCGATCACGGAGAGCTCGGCACCGCCCTGGAGCGCGCGCTCGAGGGCCGCCTCGATGAGGCCGTGCAGCGCGGCGAGCGTGCGCCAGCCCTGGGCGCGGATCTCGACGGCGTCGTCTTCGATGCCCATGGTCCACTCCGATTTCCGTCGACCTCGTCGACAAACTAGTTGCTTGCGCGTTTATCTAGCGTGTGCAAGTATTAATGACGCGCCTGCAACTAACAGCGTACGCAGTATGACCGCGTAAGTACAGTTTTCCGCCCCCCCAAGGAGTCTCCCGCATGCCCATTGGTCTTTTCGCCCTCGCCCTCGGAGGGTTCGGCATCGGACTCACCGAGTTCGTCATCATGGGCCTCCTGCCGGACCTCGCCTCCGATTTCGGCGTGAGCGAGGCGGCGGCCGGCTGGCTCATCTCCGGCTACGCCCTGAGCGTGGTCATCGGAGCACTCGGCCTCACCGCTGCCGTCACCCGGCTGCCACGCAAGCACGTGCTCATTGCGCTGATGGGGCTTTTCATCCTCGGCAACCTGATCTCGGCGCTCGCACCGACCTACCCGGTCATGATGCTCGGCCGCATCGTCGCCGCCCTCTGCCACGGTGCGTTCTTCGGCATTGGCTCGGTGCTCGCCGCCGACATGGTCGCCCCGACGAAGAAGGCGGGTGCCATCGCGATCATGTTCACGGGCCTCACCGTCGCGAACGTGCTCGGCGTGCCGTTCGGAACCCTCCTCGGCCAGAACCTCGGCTGGCGGGCGACCTTCTGGGCGATCACCGCGATCGGCGTGCTCGCCCTGGTCGGCATCGCGACGCTCGTGCCCGCGACCGCGCACGCCACGGCCGGCGCCGGCGGTCTCCGCGGCGAGCTCAGGGCCTTCCGCTCGAGCCAGGTCTGGCTCTCGATCGCCGTGACCGTGCTCGGCTACGGGGGCATGTTCGGCGCGTTCACCTACATCGCCTTCACCCTCACCGAGGTCAGCGGCTTCGCCGCCGCGAGCGTGCCCTGGCTACTCGTCCTCTTCGGGGTCGGCCTGTTCGTCGGCAACGTCCTCGGCGGCAAGGCGGCCGACCGTTCCGTCGACCGGACCCTCATCGTCGTCCTGGCGGCGCTCGCCGTCGTCCTCGTCGCCTTCGCGCTGACCGCGGGCAGCCAGGGCGCGACGATCGCCTCGCTCGTCCTCCTCGGCGGGTTCGGTTTCGCAACCGTCCCCGGCCTGCAGATGCGGGTGATGAGCTACGCGAGCGAGGCGCCCACGCTCGCCTCCGGCGCGAACATCGCCGCTTTCAACCTCGGCAACGCGCTCGGCGCCCTGCTCGGCGGTCTCACGATCAGCGCGGGCCTCGGCTACACCTCGCCGATCTGGGCCGGCGCGGTCGTCACCGTGGCCGGTCTCGCCGTCATGCTGGTCGCCGCAGCCCGCGCCCGCCGTTCCCGCCCGGCCGATCAGGCCTCGCGGGTGATCTCGACCGTGACGAAGAGCTGGGAGCCCGCTGAGCCTGCGTAGACGCCGCGGAGCGGCGGCACGTCGTTGTAGTCACGGCCGCGGCCGACGGAGACGTGCCGGTCACCGATCTCGATGAGGTTCGTCGGGTCGAATCCGCGCCACTCGCCGCAGAACCACTCGACCCAGGCGTGGGATTCGCCCGTGACGGTCTCGCCGACCTCGGCGTTCGGCTTCGGGTGCAGGTAGCCGGAGACGTACCGGGCCGGGATCCCGACCGAGCGCAGGGCTCCGAGGGCGATGTGCGTGATGTCCTGGCAGACCCCGCGCCGGTCGTTCCAGGCCTCCTCGGCGGTCGAGTGCACGCCCGTGACACCCTGGACGTACTGCATCTGGTCGCCGATCGCGGCACAGATCTCGTAGGCGGCCGAGCAGGAGCTCGTGTGGCGCGCGGCGATCTCGGCGGCGAGCGCCTCAACGTCCATCGGCGGTTTCGTCAGGCGGGTCTGCCGGGAGTGTTCGAAGAGCGTCGAGGTGCGCAGGGCGTCCGCGGCGAGGTCGACCCAGCTGTGTTCGTGGGTCTCGTGCTCGCGCGGCCGGACTTCGACGAGGCTGTTGGCGGTGAGGATCAGCTCGGAATGCGGCGTCAGCACCTCGAACGAGGAGACCCGGGTGCCCCAGTAGTCGGCGTAGTAGTGGTTGCCCGCCGCCGGGCTGATCTCGAGGTTCGAGAACAGCACGAACTGGTCGACCGAACTGACCGGCAGCATCCGCGCCTCGTTGTATGACGCGGCGACTTCGCCCTTGTAGCGGTACCCGGTCGTGTGCCGGATCCGGAGGCGGTTCACGAGGCTTCCCCTGTCCAGGTCGGAACGTTCCCCTTGGGGAAGTACCGGTTGCCGATGGCTTCGGAAGCGGTGCTCGTCGCGTCCTGGACGCGCATCATCTGCAGCGGCAGGTCGTTCAGGATGTCCATGATCGGTCGGTACTCCAGTTGGCTGCGGATCTGGCCGAGCACCCGCTGGGCCTGGCCGGTGACGCCGGCCCGGTCTGTGCGCGGCTCGAGGTCGCGGAGGCACTGTTCGGCGCGCGAAACGGAGAAGACGATGGACCGGGGGAACAACCGGTCCATCAGCAGGTATTCAGCGGCGTTCCGGGCAGAAGGCACTCCGCGGTAGGTGCGCAGGTAGGACTCGTACGCGCCGCAGGAACGCAGGATCGTCGTCCAGGACGGCCCGCTCGCCTCGGTCAGCGACCGGGTCGCGAGGAGGCGTGCCGTCATGTCGGCCTGCTCGAGGCTGCGCCCGAGGGTGAAGAAATGCCAGGCGTCGTCCCGGCTCGCACCGGCCTCGACGATCCCGACAGCGAGCGCGGCGCGTTCCCGCACCCACGCGAAGTAGTCGTGGGTCTTCTCACTCGCGACCTTGCGCGGCATCCGCGCGCTTGTCGTGTTGAGGCACTCCCAGAGTTCGGTCGGCACGATCTCCCGCGCACGACGGGCGTTCTCGCGTGCGGAGGTGATCGAGTACGCGATCGAAGCGGGATGCGTGCGGTCCATGGCGAGGGTGGCGAGAACGTCCTTGCGGGTCAGCTCTCCCTCATCGGGGACAGGGCTGCCCATCAGCTGGAGGAGCGACCGGCAGGCGAGGTTCTCCTCGATCCAGGGATCCTCGAGCAGAAGCTGGAGGTGCACGTCGAGGATGCGGGCGGTGCCGTCGCTGCGCTCGATGTACCGTCCGATCCAGAACAGGCTTTCTGCAATGCGACTCAACATTCCCGGTCCTCCTGCGCCGATGACTTCGATGCCGCCGGCGCCCCTGCGGACACCGGTTGCCTCCCCTGCTGCTGCTGTTGCTGCTCCTGCTGGTCGCTGTTGCCCAGCGGTTTGTCCTGCGGCGAGTGGTCGACGGGGTGCGTGCCAGCCGCCGTCGCCTGGGTGTTCGCGGCCTGGTCGGCCACGAGGCCCTGGATGTTGCGCGCGGAGGACTCGTGGTAGAAATCGGGTTCGAGCCCGATCACCCAGGTGTCCTTCGACCCGCCGCCCTGGCTCGAGTTGACGACGAGCTCACCCTCGGGGAGCGCGACGCGGGTCAGCCCGCCCGGCAGCACCCAGACATCCGTTCCGTCGTTCACGGCGAAGGGGCGCAGGTCGGCGTGGCGCGGCCTCATGCCGTCCTCGACGAGGGTCGGGATGGTCGAGAGCTGCACGACGGGTTGCGCGATCCAGCCGCGCGGGTCCCGCAGCAGCTGCTTCCGCAATGTCGCGAGTTCCGCCTTCGACGCAGCGGGCCCCACCACGAGGCCCTTGCCCCCCGACCCGTCGACGGGCTTGACCACGAGTTCGTCGAGCCGGTCGAGCACCTCTTCGAGCGCGAGGGGATCCTCGAGCCGCCAGGTGTCGACGTTCGGGATGATCGCGTCTTCGCCGAGGTAGTAGCGGATGAGATCGGGCAGGTAGGTGTAGACGAGCTTGTCGTCTGCAACACCGTTCCCGACCGCGTTGGCGATCGTGACGTTCCCGAGCCTGGCCGCCATCAGCATGCCGGGCGACCCGAGCTGGGAGTCCGCGCGGAACTGGAGCGGGTCGAGGAACTCGTCGTCGACCCGGCGGTAGATCACGTCGACCCGGGTGGGGCCCGCGGTCGTGCGCATCCAGACGCGCCCGCCCGAGCAGAACAGATCGCGGCCCTCGACGAGCTCGACGCCCATCAGCCGGGCGAGCAGGGTGTGCTCGAAGTAAGCGGAGTTGAAGACGCCCGGGGTGAGCACGACGACGTTGGGGTCGTCGACCCCGGCGGGGGCGGATGCCCTGAGCGCCTGAAGAAGCTTGTTCGGGTAGTCGCCGACCGGGCGCACCCGCATCGAGACGAAGAGTTCGGGGAGTGTCTGCGCCATCACGCGACGGTTGGAGATGACATAGCTCACGCCGCTGGGCACCCGGACGTTGTCCTCGAGTACCCGCCACGCGCCCTTTTCATCGCGGATCAGGTCGATGCCGGAGACCTGGATGCGCACGTTGTTTGCCGAGACGATGCCGGCGGCCTGCCGGTGGAAATGGTTCGACGAACTGATCAGGCTCGCCGGGATGACGCCGTCGTGCACGGCGGCCTGGGGCCCGTAGATATCGGCGAGGAACGCCTCGAGGGCGAGCACGCGCTGCTTGATGCCGGCCTCGACGGTGACCCACTCCGGTTGCTCGATCACCCGAGGAACGGCGTCGAGCGGGAACGGACGCTCTTCCCCGGCGAAGTCGAACGTGACGCCCTGGGCGAGGTAGGAACTCGCGAGCGCCGCCGTGCGGCCCCGCAGCTCCTCCTGGGTCATTCTGGCCAGGGCGCCGTAGACGTCCTTGTACGCTGCACGCGTTTCCGTCGGAGTGAGCGAGGACGGATCCGGGAACATCTCGTCCCAGGCGCTCGCTGACCCCGTCCGTTTCCGACTCTTCGTAGTGGCACCGTAGCCGGTGAACAGGTCAACCATGGTCGGAGCGTAGTCGCCTCATGTTGCGGGATTGTTTCGCCACACCGGCCGTTATTTATGTATGCAAAGTGACGAAATTTCGGGGAGCTGATTCGACATTCGCGGGAATTTGGCGGAAGATGTGGTCAAGATTGCATACAGCACTGGGAGACGCGATGATTGGCCCGGCCGTGACCCCTTTCCCCGATCCCGAGCTCGCCGTCGCGGCGACCGGAGCCGGGAAACCGGCCGCCGCCGATCACCCGGACGAGGATCCCGTGCCTTCGCACGCCTTCCGGGCGAGTTCCGTGCTCGACGTGCGCGGGCTCGGCGTCTCGTCGGCGACAACGACACTTGCCCCGGTGGATGCGATCACCCTGTCGGTCTCCCACGGCGAGTCCCTGGGCCTTGTCGGAACCGTGGCCGCCGGCGCGATCTCGGTGGCGCTCGCGATCGCGGGAGAACTCCCGGAGGGCGCCGCGATCGCGGCGGGCTCGATCCTCGTGGAGGGCGTGGAACTGGTCGGACCCGGTCGCGGCCCGGCGGCACGCCTGCTCGGCACCGTGATCGGTTACCTGCCCGCCGACCCGCTCAGCAGTTTCGACCGCACCCGGTCGGTGAGGAACCAGCTCGCCGGCGCCCTCCGAAAACGCATCGGCGTCACCCCGGACGTCGCGAAGCGGCACATCGTCGACCTGCTCGACCTGGTCGGTGTCGTCGATCCGGCCGCCAGGGCCCGGCAGTATCCGCAGGACCTCGACCCCGTCGTCCTCCACCGAGTGGTCCTGGCCGCCGTCCTCTCCGGCGACCCGGCCCTCGTCATCGCGGTCTCCCCCGGTGCGGGCCTGGAGCCGGACGCCCGGGCCGCGCACGCCACCCTGCTGCGCGACCTCTGGCACGCGAAGGAGTTCGCGCTCCTCGTCGCATCGACCGATTTCGAGATCGTCGCGGAGACCTGTGACCGGGTCGCGGTGGTCGAGGACGGCCGGATCGCCCTGCAGGGGTCTGTGGCCGAGATCCGGAATGCGCGCTACGGCGTGAAGTCGGCCAGGTCGGCCAGGTCGGCCGCGTCGATCGCCTCCGCGTCAAGCGGATTGGCGTCAGCGGGCTGAGCGGCGCCAGGCGTGACGGCGGAAGCGTCGCCCTGGTCCCAGCTCTGCACCGAATTGCGTGCGGCCAGGATGTGCGACCGCATGGACGTCGAGGCCCAGAGCGCGTCGTGCGAGCGGAGGGCGGCCAGGATGTCGCGGTGATGGTGATTGCTCACCGCGCGGAAAGATCCGCTGTCGCGCCGGAAGGCCTTTGCCATCAGTGGCACCCGGCCGACGGAGACGGTCAGGCGGGTGAGCTGGGCGTTCGCGGCGGCGGTGACGATGATGCGGTGGAACTCGGCGTTGAGTTCGCCGAGCCGGGAGATCCCGGCGTCGTCCTTCGCGAGCACGACGTCGTCCATCAGGGTGATCAGTTCGGCGAGACGGTCGAGGTCGCCGTCGGAGATCCGCACCGCGGCGAGGCCTGCCGCGCGGCTCTCGAGCATGGCCCGCAAGTAGTAGGTCTCGCGCATCTGCTCGGTCGTCCAGGCGATGACCGTCGCGCCCTTGTTCGGCACGAACTCGACGAGGCCGGTCTCGTCGAGCCTCCGCAGAGCTTCGCGGATCGGGGTGCGGCTGACGCCGAGTTCCTCGGCGAGCGCCTGCTCGCGCAGGGTGGCGTTACCCGGGATCTCACCGGAGAGGATGCGTCCGCGCAGGTAAGCGAATGCGGCCTGTCCGCCTGTTACCGACACTATTTCCACCCGATGTCCTTGTCGCCACGTACGCGTGTTTCAACTATGACACACGGCGTTCCGGCGACGACGGCGCGAAGGGCCGGGCGGGCCCGCCCGCCGCGAAGTGGGGGTACGGCCGTAAACGACCCGCCGGTGCCCTGGCCGGGTCAGAACGCCGGCATCCCCGTGAGAGCGCGACCGATCACGAGCTGGTGGATCTCGTCCGTGCCCTCGTAGGTGCGGACGGACTCGAGGTTGGCGAGGTGACGCATCACCGGGAATTCGTTCGTCACCCCGTCGCCGCCGAGGATCGACCGGGCGAGGCCGGCGATCCGGATGGCCTCGCGCACGCTGTTGAGCTTGCCGACGCTGATCTGGGCCGGGGAGAGGGTGCCGCGTTCCTTCAGCCGCCCGAGGTGCAGGGCGAGGAGGACGCCCTTCTCGTACTCGACGAGCATGTCGGCAAGTTTGGCCTGGGTGAGCTGCATGGCCCCGATCGGGCGGCCGAACACCTCACGACTGCGCGACCGGGCGATCGCAGCGTCGAGGCAGCTCCTGGCGGCCCCCATCGCGCCCCAGACGATGCCGAATCTCGCCTCGTTCAGGCAACTGAACGGGCCGGAGAGCCCCGTGGCGCCGGGGAGGACGGCATCGGCGGGCAGGCGCACCCCGTCGAGGGTGACGTCGCACTGGATGGACGCGCGCATCGAGAGCTTGCCAGCGATCGGTGTCGCGGTGAACCCCGCCGTCCCGGTGGGAACGAGGAATCCGCGCACCCCGGCATCCGTCTGCGCCCACACCACTGCGACGTCGGCGACACTCGCGAGGCCGATCCAGCGCTTCGTGCCCGTGAGCACCCAGTCGTCGCCGTCGCGCGTGGCGGTCGTTCGCATCGCGGCGGGGTCGCTGCCGCCGGTCGGTTCGGTGAGGGCGAAGCAGCCGATGAGGGAGCCGGCGGCCATGCCGGGCAGCCAGAGCTGCTTCTGGTCCTCAGTCCCGTACTTGTGGATCGCCGACATGGCGAGCGAGCCCTGCACAGAGACCAGGGTGCGCCAGCCGCTGTCGGCGGCCTCGAGTTCGAGGCAGACGAGGCCGTAGCTCACGGCGCTCGCGCCCGCGCAGCCGTAGCCGTAGCCCTCGAGGTGCATTCCGAGGAAGCCGGCCGCGCCGAGTTCGGGGACGAGTTCGGCGCGGAAGAACCGGTCCTCGAAGTCCTGCTCGATCGTGGGCAGGATGCGGTTGGTCGCGAACGCGCGGGCCTTGCGCGACCAGACGACCTCTTCTGGAGCGAGGAGGTCGTCGAGATCGAAGACCGAGTCGACGAGGGGGCTGGCGACGAGTGGGGTGGGGCGGCCTGATGCGGTCACGAGAGGTCCTGTTCGGTTCGGCGGAGCGCGGTGGGTGGTGCGGGAGTGGGCCTGAATGCGGGTGCGGGGACGGGTGCCGGTGCCGGCTCCGCCGAAGCGGCCGCGCCGAGGGCGCTGTGAGCGTCCGGCCCGAGCCAGTCGGCCCCTGCGTGTTCGCCGAGCCGGGGCGGAGGCAGCAGGTAGCCGGCCGGACGGTCGCCGAGGTGGATCGGATTGGCGACCTGCCGGCTGACGCGCCGCGGGTCCGAACCCGACACGAGCTCGACGACGGACGCGGTTCCGAGACCCTCGGCGAAGGCGAAGGCCTCGCTGATCGAGTTGACGAGTCCGGCTGGCACCCCGGCATCCGTGAGCGTGTCGACCCAGTGCGCCGCGGGATGGGCACGAAGGAGGGCTTCGAGGGCGGGCCGGAGGTCGGCGCGGTGCCGCACCCGGTCGGCGTTGCCGAGGAATCGCGGGTCGGTCGCGAGGCCGGGTGCGCCGAGGAGGCGCACGAGCGTGCGGAACTGGGAATCGGTGCCGACGGCGATCACGAGGTCGCGGTCGGATGCCGCGAAGAGCTCGTACGGGGCGATGCTCGGGTGGGCGTTGCCGAGGCGCGCCGGAGAGTGCCCGGTTGCGAGGGTGCCCGCCGCCTGGTTGGTGAGCGCCGAGAGCAGGGTCGTCAGGAGGTCGACTTCGACGCGCCCTCCGGAGGCCCCGCCCGGGCCGGTGGCCTCGGCCGCGCCGGCATCGCCCCGGGAATCGCGTTCGCGGAGCGCGAGCAGGATGCCGCTGAGCGCGTTGAGTCCGGCGAGCACGTCCACGAGGGCGACGCCGACTTTGCTCGGCTCCCCATCGACCGGGCCGGTCACGCTCATCAGCCCACCGACGGCCTGCACGAGGAGGTCGTAGCCGGGGAGCCGGGCACCGGCACCGGCACCGAAGCCCGTGATCGAGCAGTAGACGACGCCGGGGTTCGCGGCGCGCACGGCCTCGTAGCCGAGGCCGAACCGCTCCATCACGCCGGGCCGGAAGTTCTCGACCACGACATCCGCCGTGGTCGCGAGGCGCCAGGCCGCCGCCCGTCCCTCGACGGTGCCGAGGTCGCAGACGACCGAACGCTTGTTGCGGTTGACCGCACCGAAATAGGTGGACGCGCCCTGGGCATCCGTGGGCGGCAACCACTGCCGGGTGTCGTCCCCGGCCGGGCTCTCGATCTTGATCACGTCGGCGCCGAAGTCGGCGAGCATCATCGTGGCATACGGCCCGGCGAGCACGCGCGAGAAATCGGCGACCCTCAGCCGGGGTGCGCGGGCCGACGGTTCGTGCGGCATCAGCTCACCTCGGTCCCCATCGACGCGTCCGGCCGGCAACATCGACGGGACTCAGTTGTGATCCTATACCGAATGTTTTCGGTTCCGGCACCCGTCCGACAGTTCCCAGCATGCCACCGTCGGCTACATTGAAGTCTATGGAGGCACAGCTGCGACCCGGCGCCCGGGAGGCGATCTTCGCCCAGCTCATCGAGGCCGGCCGCGCCGAGCAGGTTGCCCGTCGCCTGACCGATGCCATCATCCTCGGCGTCCTCACGGCGGGCGAACGCCTGCCGAGCGAGCAGGAGCTCGCCCGCCGTTTCGGTGTCGCCCTGATCACGGTCCGCGAGGGCCTCGTGATCCTGCGCGAGACCGGCCTCGTCGAGACCCGTCGCGGCCGCGGTGGCGGCAGTTTCGTGATCCAGGCGGATGCCCCGGACGAGACGCTCCTGCACACCCGGCTCCGCGGCGTCGCCCACGTCGAGCTCTCGGACCTCGCGGTCTACTTCTCCACGATCATCGAAGGCTGCGCGGAACGGGCCGCGCTCCGCGCGGCACCGCACGATGCCGATCGGCTCTCCGAGTGGCTCGCCCAGGCCGACTGGGACCGCGACGCGGGCGCCCGCGCCAATGCAGGCGGCTTCTACCTCGAACTCGCGGTACTCAGCCAGTCGGCCCGGCTCGTGCGCGAACAGGTCCGGCTGCAGGCCGAGTTCGGCCCGCTCCTCCTGCTCGGGCTCGCAGACGCGTCGATGCGCGCCAGTGTCGCTGCCTGCAACAAGGACATCGTCGCGGCGATCCGGAGTGGCGACGGCCCGCACGCCCGCACCCTCGTCGCCGGGCAGGTGCGCGACCTCGCCGAGTGGCTGCATGCCGCGAAGACCAGGATCGAACGGGGAGGAACGCTCCATGCGGCATCCGCTGTCAGCGCCTGAAACACCGGTCGTGACGCCGGCCCCCCTCGCTCCCCAGGCCTGCGCCGCCGCCGTCAGCGCCGCGGTCGCCGACGTGTTCACGGTGCTCGAGGACTGGCGGGACCGGGTCGCCGCAGCGGTCCCGCTCACGACGACGACCGAACTCGACGCCCTCGTGGAGACGCTCGTCCTGCCGGCCCTCCTCGGCGAGGCCGAACCGGCCGCACACCGGGACGCGGCACAGCACGGCACGGCACAGCACGGCACGGCACAGCACGGCACGGCACAGCACGGCACGGCACAGCAAGGCACGGCACAGCACGGCACGGCACAGCACGGCACGGCACCGCACGGCACGGCACCGCACGGCGCCCCGGCCCTCCTGGTCGGCGCCGGCTTCATCGCGACAGCGGACTACCGGCCAGGCCGCCCCGCGCATTTCGCCTGGTGGCTCGGCCCGCTCGCGTCGAACCCCCTGCTCGGCACGACGCTCTCCCCCACCCGGCTCGACCTCGCGGCGCGGGTGCACACCGAATACCTGCGCGACTTCCGCGGCCTGGAGTGGTACCGGGTGCCGGAAGCCACCGGGCGGGCGCACGTCACGGGTCCGTACGTCGACCACCTGTGCACCTTCGATTTCATCGTGACCCTCACCCTCCCCGTGCAGGTCGACGGCGGCACGGTCGGCGTGATCGGGGCCGACGTGTCGGTCACCCGTCTCGAGCAGGCCCTGCTTCCGGTCCTGCTCGGACTCAGCGCGCCCGCCGCCCTCGTCAACGCGGTCGGCCGCGTCATGATCTCGACGGAGGCCACGCTCGCCGCGGGCGACATCGTGCCGAACCCGGGGCATCCGCTCACCGGCTATGACCGGGTGCCCTGCCCCGGGATTCCCTTCGATGTGATCGTCCGGCGCCCACCGGAATAAAAGATTGCATTTGGGATGATTTAGGGTATCGTCGGCCTCTGGGGAACTCCGCCCCGGGCGCCGCGGCCCTGGCCAGCGCCGACCAGACGCTTGGGAAAGGCCTGCGCATGTCCATCCGTGAACTCCGTAACTTCGTCAACGGGCAGTACGTCGCCTCCGCAGCGAGCGAGCAGCTCGACATCGTGAACCCCGCAACCGAGGAGGTCTACGCGCGCACCCCCGTGTCGACAGAAGCGGATGTCGCGTCCGCGTACTCCGCAGCGGCGACCGCCTTCGAGACGTGGGGCGAGACCACGCCCGGCGAACGCCAGCTCGCCCTGCTGAAGTTCGCCGATGCCCTGTCCGAGCGTGCGGAGGAGATCGCGGACGTCGAGAGCGAGAACACCGGCAAGCCGCGTGCCGGCCTCGTCGGCGACGAGGTCGACGTCATGATCGACCAGGTGCGCTTCTTCGCCGGCGCCGCCCGCGTGCTCGAGGGCAAGTCAGCCGGCGAGTACCTGAAGGACCACACCTCGTTCATCCGGCGGGAGCCGATCGGCGTGATCGGGCAGGTCACCCCGTGGAACTACCCGATGATGATGGCGATCTGGAAGATCGCCCCCGCCCTCGCTGCCGGAAACGCCGTCGTGCTGAAGCCCTCGGACTCGACACCCGTCTCGACGCTCCTCCTCGCCGAGATCGCCGCGGAGTTCTTCCCGGCCGGCGTCTTCAACGTCGTCATGGGCGACCGCACGACGGGCCGCGCCCTCGTCGCCGACCGGATCCCGCAGATGGTGTCGATCACCGGTTCCGTACGGGCCGGCATGGAGGTCGCGGGCACCGCGGCGCTCGACGTCAAGCGCGTGCACCTCGAACTCGGCGGCAAGGCCCCGGTGATCGTGTTCGACGACGCCGACATCGACGCCGCCGTCGAGGGCATCGCGACGGCCGCGTTCTACAACGGCGGCCAGGACTGCACCGCCGCCACCCGGGTCCTCGTCCAGGCCGGAATCCACGACGAGTTCGTTGCAGCACTCGCGGCGTACGCCCGGGTGAACGCGAGGACCGGCGGCCCGCGCGAGGACGGCATCCTCTTCGGCGCCCTCTCGAGCGCCGACCAGCTCGCCCGCGTGCAGGGCGTCATCGCGGGCCTGCCCGACCACGCGAACATCGCGCTCGGCGGGCACCGCCAGGGCGACCTCGGCTACTTCCATGAGGCGACGATCGTCTCTAACCTGCGGCAGGGCGACGACGCGGTGCAGAACGAGATCTTCGGACCGGTCATCACGGCCCAGAAGTTCACCGACGAGGCCGAGGCGCTCGCCTGGGCGAACGACGTGCAGTACGGCCTGGCCTCCTCGGTCTGGACCAAGGACCACGCGCGCGCGATGCGGATGGCCAAGCGCCTCGATTTCGGCTGCGTCTGGATCAACACGCACATCCCGCTCGTCGCCGAGATGCCGCACGGCGGCTTCAAGCACTCCGGCTACGGCAAGGACCTCTCGATGTACGGCCTCGAGGACTACACCCGCATCAAGCACGTGATGAGCTACATCGGCTGATCCACCCCTTTCGGGGCAAACATCCGGTTCTATAGCTTTCTCGCAATGGTGTCACTATGGTGGGCACACACAGCCTGCCGACGACGTCAGGATGCACCGCAGCCGAAAGGTCATGATGAGCGCAGATCAGCCCGGAAAGACGCCCGCCGCGAGGGGAATCGGTGACCAGGAGCACCTCAGGGTGCTCGGGTACGAGGATTCCTTCCACCGTTCGATGTCGCTGTGGGCCAACTTCGCCCTCGGCTTCACCTACCTCTCGCCGCTCGTCGGCGTGTACTCCCTCTTCGCGCTCGCCCTCAGCACGGGCGGGCCGCCCTCGATCTTCTGGATCCTGATCGTGGGCGCCGGCCAGCTGCTCGTCGCCCTCGTCTTCGGCGAGGTCGTCTCGCAGTACCCGATCGCCGGCGGGATCTACCCGTGGACCCGCCGGCTCTGGGGCAAGCGATACGCCTGGATGGCCGCCTGGGTCTACGTCTGGGCGATGCTCGTCACGATCACCGCCGTCGCCGAGTTCGGCAGCGGCTTCCTCGGCAGCCTGATCGACGCGCCGGTCACGAAGGAGGTCACGCTTGGCCTCTCGGTACTGTTCCTGCTGGTCGCCTTCGCGTTCAACTTCTCTGGCACGAAGATGCTCGGCCGGGTCGCCAGGATCGGCCTCGGCGCTGAGCTCATCGGCGTGATCGGGCTCGGGCTCTACCTGCTGATCTTCCAGCGCAAGCAGGAGTTCAGCGTCTTCTTCAGCACGATGGGCGTCGAGGGCGACGGCAACTACGCCGTCGCGTTCCTCGGTGCGGCACTCGCCGGACTGTTCCTGTTCTACGGCTTCGAAGCCTGCGGGGACGTGGCCGAGGAGGTCGCGAACCCGGCCAGGGGCATCCCGAGGGCCATGATCCTGACCATCCTCGTCGGCGGGGTCTCCGCGCTGTTCTCCTTCGGCGGCTACGTGATGGCGGCACCCGACCTGCAGGCGGTGGTCGACGGCAACGACATCGACCCGATCCCGGCGATCCTCGAGGCCTCGCTCGGAACCGTCGGCGCCAAGCTCTTCCTGGTCGTCGCGATCACGGCGTTCCTGTCCTGCGTGCTGAGCCTGCAGGCCGCGGCCAGCCGGTTGATGTTCTCCTTCGCCCGCGACGGGATGATCCCCGGCCACGCCTGGCTGTCCAAGGTGAGTCCGCGCACCGCCGTCCCGGTGAACGCGCTCATCGTCGCCTGCTCGATCCCGCTCGCGCTCTGCCTGCTGATCTACGCGGGCGGCAGCCTCACCCAGATCACGGCATTCGCGGTGATCGGCATCTACGTGGCGTTCCAGTCCGTCGTGCTCGCGGCGCTCCGCCAGAGGATCAAGGGCTGGCGTCCGGCCGGTCCGTTCAACCTCGGCAGGGCCGGCTTCGTCGTCAACGTGGTCGCCCTCGCCTACGGTGTCTTCGCGATGGTGTTGCTGGCGCTGCCCGGCAAGACGGGGGTCTTCCTCGACGACTGGATCGTGCTGATCGGGCTGGCGGTCGTGATGGGCGCGGGCCTGCTCTACCTGTTCATCGCGAAGCCGCACACGAATTCGCACCAGCCGGAGGGTGATGCGATCGCGGTCGCGGCGCTGCTCCGCGCACATCCGGGCAATGCTGCACCCGGAGTCGTCGATCCGGGGAAGCCGCGCCCGACATCCGTCTCTGACTGACCGTCGCCAGGACGAGACGGGTACGACGAAGGGCCCGTCTTGCGACGGGCCCTTCGTTGTGGTGCTGGTGCCGGTGCTTAGATGGCGTTGACGTCGAGCGGGATGCCGGGACCGAAGGTCGTCGAGACGGCGCCCTTCATGACGTAGCGGCCCTTGGACGAGCTCGGCTTGAGGCGGACGATCTCCTCGAGTGCTGCCGTGATGTTCTCGTTCAGCTGCTCGGCGGTGAAGGATGCCTTGCCGACGACGAACTGCACGTTGGCGTGCTTGTCGACGCGGAACGCGATCTTGCCGCCCTTGATGTCGTTGACGGCGCGGGCGACGTCGGTCGTGACCGTTCCGGTCTTCGGGTTCGGCATGAGGCCACGCGGGCCGAGGACCTTACCGAGACGACCGACCTTGCCCATGAGCTCCGGGGTCGAAACCGCGGAGTCGAAGGCGGTGTAACCGGCGGCGACCTTCTCGATGAGCTCGTCGCCACCGACCTCGTCGGCGCCGGCAGCGATGGCTGCCTCGGCCGCGGGGCCGGTTGCGAAGACGATGACGCGCGACACGCGGCCGGTACCGTGAGGAAGAATAACGGTTCCGCGGACCATCTGGTCAGCCTTGCGCGGGTCGACGCCGAGCTTCAATGCGACCTCGATGGTCGAGTTGAAGTTCGCGGAGCCGGTCTCACGCGCGAGCGTGACGGCCTCGGTGGGGGTGTAGAACTTGTCGGCCTCGATCTTCTCGGCCGCGGCCCGGTAGGCCTTTGACTTCTGTGCCATGTGAATCTCCTGAATATAAAGATTTGAGAGTGTGGTGCGAGCCTGGCCGGCTCTTCCACGTACTGCTGGTGGCGGATGCCTGGTTGAGGTTAGGCCTCGACCGTAACGCCCATGGAGCGTGCGGTGCCGGCGATGATCTTCGCGGCGGCGTCGATGTCGTTGGCGTTGAGGTCAACCATCTTCGCTTCGGCGATCTCGCGGACCTGCGCCTGGGTGAGCTTGGCCACCTTGACGGTGTGCGGGGTTCCGCTGCCCTTGGTGACGCCGGCGGCCTTCTTGATGAGCTCCGCTGCGGGCGGGGTCTTCAGGATGAACGTGAAGGAACGGTCGTCGTACACGGTGATCTCAACCGGGATGACGTTGCCGCGCTGGGATTCGGTCTGGGCGTTGTATGCCTTGCAGAATTCCATGATGTTCACGCCGTGCTGGCCCAGTGCCGGCCCGATGGGCGGTGCGGGGTTTGCGGCGCCGGCCTTGATCTGAAGCTTGATCAGACCAGTAACCTTCTTCTTCGGTGCCATGATTCTTCCTTCTTTTATGATGACGAGCTGCCGTGAGGCAACTCTCCCGGTGGCCCGGACGGGCCCCGGTGGTGGGGAAACTTACTAAAGCTTGGTGACCTGGTCGAAGCTGAGCTCGACCGGGGTCTCACGCTCGAACAGGGAGACGAGGACGATGAGCTTGCCGCTCTCCGCCTTGATCTCACTGATCGTGCCGGGCAGGCCCGCGAACGAGCCTTCCTTGATCGTGATGGTCTCGCCGATTTCGTAGTCGATCTCGGCGGGAAGTGCGCGGGTCGCGATCTTGCCGTGCGTGCCCGCGCCCTTGGCGGACGGCACGTCCTGGATCTCGACGAGGCTCTTCAGCATGCCGAAGGCCTCCTCGAAGCGCAGCGGCGTCGGGTTGTGCGCGTTGCCGACGAAGCCGGTGACACCCGGCGTGTGCCGGACGACGGACCAGCTGTCCTCGTTGAGGTCCATGCGGACGAGCACGTATCCGGGGATACGCACGCGGGTGACCATCTTGCGCTGGCCGTTCTTGATCTCGACGACGTCTTCCATCGGAACCTCGACCTGGTAGATGAAATCTTCCATGGCCATCGACTGCTTGCGGTTCTCGATGTTCGACTTCACGCGACGCTCGAAGCCGGCGTAGGAGTGGATGACGAACCACTTGCCGGGCTGGAAGCGGAGTTCCTTGCGGAACTCGGCGTATGGGTCTTCGTCGACGGGCTCAGCGGATGCGTCAGCAGCGTCGGCCGCATCGGCTTCTGCATCGGCCGTGTCCGCGCCGCCGTCGACATCTTCCTCGTCGTCGACGGCTTCGGCGGCAGCCTCGGCCTCGTCGACGGAGTCGATGTCCAGGGCGTCGTCGACCTCCGAGTCGGCTGCGGGGTCGACCGCGCCGGCGAGGGCGTCGAGGGCGGCGTCGAGGTTGTCTTCAACGCCGACGCTGGGGTCGAAGACGTGGACGGCTACCTGTTCGGCGGCCTCCACGGACTCTTCCTCCGCTTCGTGGACGTTGCCTTCCTGTGCTTCGTCGTCGTCAGACGCCTGCTCGGCGGCGGTGGCCCAGTCGGCGTCGTCGTGATTCGTCTCAGTCACTAAATCTCAATCCTTATGTAGTGCGCGGGCACGAAGACGTGTCCCGCTCAGCGTTGCCGTGAATCCTGGCCGTGCGGTCAGCCGCCTTGGCGGCGGCCGGTCAGCCGCTTGGTGTTCCGAAGACGTACGTGACGACGAGTGCGAACACCCAGTCGAGGGCGGAAACGAGCGCCATCATGATCGCTACGAAGACCAGCACGACAGCCGTGTAACTCAGCAGTTCCTTGCGGGTCGGCGTGACAACCTTGCGAAGCTCCGCCATCACCTGCTTCAGGAACAGGGACATCCGTGCGAACGGACCGCGTTTGCCGTCGCGAGCGAGTCGTGCGTCTGCGACGATTTCCTCACTGGGTTCGTCGACAACTTTTCGGGCCACCTGTTACACCTTTCATGGGCCGACGGAAATGCCACCGACTTGCAGGGCGGACAGGACTCGAACCTGCAACCTGCGGTTTTGGAGACCGCTGCTCTACCAATTGAGCCACCACCCTATGCAGCCGGATCGCCATGCGAACTCACACCACCCCCCGAAAAATACTCGAGAAAAAGGCGCAAAAAAGCATGGCAGATTTCAACTACCTCGATCAAGTCTAGGTCACACCGGCACGACTGTAAAGCTGGGGCCGCCGGGGCGGATGCTGGCCGCGCGGGTGCGGCCACCGTATGCTCGTTCTGTGGCTCACGAACTCAAGCGAATCTCTACCCGGATCGGCTCCATCGCGGAATCGGCGACCCTCAAGGTCGACAGCAAAGCCAAGGCCCTGCAGGCGGCCGGTCGACCGGTGATCAGCTTTGCGGCGGGTGAGCCGGACTTCCCGACGCCCGCGCACATCGTCGAGGCGGCGCTTCTCGCCGTGCGCGACCCGAAGAACCACAAGTACACGCCGGCCGCGGGTCTTCCCGACCTGCGCGAGGCCGTCGCGGCGAAGACGCTCCGCGACTCCGGCCTCGCAGTCTCCCCCGCCCAGGTGGTCATCACCAACGGCGGCAAGCAGGCCGTCTACCAGGCCTTCGCAACCCTGCTCGACCCGGGCGACGAGGTCATCGTGCCGACCCCGTACTGGACCACGTATCCGGAGTCGATCCGGCTCGCCGGCGGCGTCCAGGTCGACGTCTTCGCCGGAAGCGACCAGGGCTACCTCGTCACGGTCGAGCAGCTCGAGGCCGCCCGCACCGAGCGCACCAAGGTGCTGCTCTTCGTTTCGCCCTCCAACCCGACCGGCGCGGTCTACTCTCCGGAGCAGACCAAGGCGATCGGCGAGTGGGCGGAGGAGCACGGCCTCTGGGTCATCACCGACGAGATCTACCAGAACCTCACCTATGACGGCGTGCGCGCGGTCTCGATCGTCGAAGCCGTTCCGGCCCTCGCCGACCGCACCATCCTCGTCAACGGCGTCGCGAAGACGTACGCGATGACCGGCTGGCGCCTCGGCTGGATGGTCGGCCCGCTCGATGCCATCAAGGCGGCGGCGAACCTGCAGTCGCACCTCACCTCGAACGTGTCCAACGTGTCGCAGCGCGCCGCGATCGCCGCGCTCACCGGCCCGCAGGACGACGCGATCGCGATGCGGGAGGCCTTCGACCGGCGCCGCAGGCTCATCGTCTACGAGATGAACAAGATTCCCGGCATGGTCACGCCGACGCCGCAGGGCGCGTTCTACGTCTACCCGAACGTGACCGGGCTGCTCGGCCGCACCTGGGGCGGCGTCACGCCGACGACCTCCCTCGAGCTCGCCGACCTGATCCTCGACCAGGCCGAGGTCGCCGCTGTTCCCGGCGAAGCGTTCGGCCCGAGCGGGTACCTGCGCTTCTCATACGCGCTCGGCGACGACCAACTGCTTGAGGGCATCCGCCGCCTGCAGCGCCTCTTCGCCTGACGTCGCAGCCGACCCTGGCATCCACCGACCGGTGGATGCCAGGGTCGGCCGGGCGGACGCTTACGTTCCCGGGCCTCTGGTGGGATTCTTTCGGTATGAAGACCACAACTCCCGCGAGCAGCTCAGACCCCGTCGTGCGCGTGCGCGACCTGCACAAGTCCTACGGCGCGTTCGAGGCCGTCGCAGGCATCAGCTTCGACATCCGGCCAGGGGAGACCTTCGCGCTCCTCGGCCCGAACGGCGCAGGCAAGAGCACGGTCATCGAGATCCTCGAGGGCTACCGCGATCGCACGAGCGGTGAGGTGAGCGTGCTCGGCACCGACCCGCAGCACGGCGGCCTCGACTGGAAGGCCAGGCTCGGCATCGTGCTGCAGTCGACCGGCGAGAGCGGCAACGTCACGGTCGCCGAGCAGCTCGCGCACTTCGCGAGCCTCTACCCGAAACCCCGGCGGGTGGCGGAGGTGATCACGGCCGTCGGCCTCGAGGACAAGGCGAAGACCCGCATCAGCCGACTGTCCGGCGGGCAGCGCCGGCGGGTGGATGTCGCGCTCGGCATCATCGGCCGGCCCGAACTGCTCTTCCTCGACGAACCGACCACGGGGTTCGACCCCGAGGCACGTCACCAGTTCTGGGACCTCGTGCGCAGCCTGAAGGCGGAGGGCACCACGATCCTGCTCACGACCCACTACCTCGACGAGGCCGCCCAGCTCGGCGACCGCGCCGGGGTGATCACCGGGGGCCGCCTGATCGACATCGGCGCGATCAACGAGATCGGCGGGGCAGAGGCCCGGGTGCCGCTGGTCCGCTGGCGGGATGCCGCAGGGCAGGCCCACGAGATCCGCACGGACCAGCCTGGCCGGGTCGTCGCCGAACTCGTCGCTGCGGGCGGCACTGCGGGCGGCGCGGAACCGGCCGAACTCGAGGTGATCCGCCCGAGCCTCGAGGACGTCTACCTCGGTCTCGTGCGCGAGAACCGCGCGGAATCCGCTGCGGCGGCGTCCGCTGGTTCAGCTTCTGCTTTTGCTTCTGACGACAGCACGGAGGTGCTCGCATGACCGCGATCGACACGACTGCCGGGACCGGCAGCATCCGCTCGGCCCGCCACGGTGTGCTGAGGCTCGGCCTCGCCCGGGTGTATTACGAAGCGCGTATGTACTTCCGCACCCCGGACAGCGTGTTCTTCACGTTCCTGTTCCCGTTCATCATGCTCGCGATCTTCACGGCCGCCTTCGGCTCGGCCGGCAACATTGGCAGCGCGCCCGATGGCAGCGGCGGCGTCAGTGTCGGCGCGTATTACCTTCCGGGCATGCTCGCGGCGGGGATGCTGCTCTCCGGGGTGCAGAACCTCGCGGTCGACATCGCAGGCGAGAAGAGCGACGGCACTCTCAAACGGCTCGGCGGCACCCCGCTGTCCCCGCTGAGCTACTTCATCGGGAAGATCGGGCAGGTGCTCGTCACCGGCACGATTCAGGCGGCCCTGCTGATCCTCGTCGCGCGGTTCGTGCTCGACATCGCCCTGCCGACCGACCCGGCCAAGTGGTTGACCTTCGCCTGGGTCTTCCTGTTCGGTGTGATCGCCTGCGCGTTCCTCGGCATCGCGCTCTCGGCGCTGCCGCGCTCCGGCAAGAGCGCGACCGCCGTCGTGATCCCGATCGTGCTGATCCTGCAGTTCATCTCGGGCGTCTACCTGCAGTTCTACGTGCTGCCCGACTGGATGCAGAACGTCGCGAGCCTGTTCCCGCTCAAGTGGATGGCGCAGGGGATGCGCTCGGTGTTCCTGCCGGACAGCTTCGCGAGCCTCGAGCAGAACGGGGTCTGGGACCTCCCCCTCGTCGCGCTCAACCTCGGTATCTGGCTCGTGGTCGGGCTCGTGCTCAGCAGGGTGACGTTCCGCTGGATCCGCAAGGACAGCTGAACCGATGTTCCCCGGTCACGGCGAGCGTGGGAGGCTGGGCGCATGAGGATTCCGGCCATGACGACCCTGCGCTGGTGGGACGTCGCCGTCGGCGGGTCACTGCTGCTGATGGGGGTGCTCGCGGCCGCCGACCAGTACCGGTACGGGCACGAGCTGTCGCGGATCGGCGCGCTCGCGACGCTCGTCGCGATCGGCATCGGCTATGTCGGTTTCGGACGGCGCGCGATCGCCTGCCCGACCGGACGGACCGGTTCGGTCGCACTGGCCGCGACCGTCTTCCGCGGAGTGCTGATCGTCGGCGTGGGCGTCGCAGCGGCGTTCAATCCGAGTCTGGCGACGCTCCAGGCGATCGCCTTCCCGCTGCTCTGGACGCTCACCGATTCCTTCCTCGTCTCCGTCGCCCTGAGTGCGCTCCTCGCGGCATCGGCGGGGGCGGGTCTCTGGCTGGGCATCGGCGGCACTCCCGCGGCCCTCGGGCAGGCGTATGCCACCGAAGGGATCTCCTTCGTGTTCGCGATCGCGATGGGCGCCTGGATCACCCGCATCGCCCGCGACGGCAGCACCCAACGGCGTCTCTACGAGGAACTCAGCCTCGCCCAGGACGAACTCGCCGCCCTGCACAGGGACGCCGGGAGCGCGGCCGAACGGGAACGCCTCGCCAGGGAGATCCACGACACCATCGCCCAGAGCCTGACGAGCCTCGTGATGCTCGCGCAGCGCGCGGGGAGCGAGCTCGGGCCGGACAGCGGGGCGAGGCCCACCGTCGAGCTCATCGAAGACACCGCCCGGCAGGCCCTGACCGAGGCGCGCAGCCTCGTCGCGGCGATGTCGCCCGTGCGGGTCGGAGATTCGACCCTGGCCGAGACCCTGCGCCGCCTCGCCGGGCGCTTCGAACGCGAGACCGGCATCCAGGTGCGGGTGATCCTCGCCGACACCGGGCTCGACGGGCTCGACCGGGAAAACGAGGTCGTGCTGCTCCGCTGCGCCCAGGAAGGCCTCGCGAACGTGCGCAAGCACTCCCGCGCGGGGGCGGCATCCGTTCGTCTCGAACACGTCGGCACGGATGCCGTCCTCACCGTGACCGACGACGGTCGCGGTCTCGGCGCCTATGCTCCCGCCCAGGAGAACGGGTTCGGCCTCTCGGGGATGCGCGACCGGCTCGCCCTCGTCGGTGGCCGGCTCACGGTCGGCGCCGGTGAGCGCGGCGGCACCGTACTGCGGGTGACCGTGCCGGCGGCGGAAGCCGGGCACCCCACGATCTCCGTCGAATCGGCGAGGCACGAGCGATGATCCGCGTCATCGTGGCCGACGACCACCCGATCGTGCGCGGCGGTATCGCGCTCCTGCTCGACGGCGCCGGCGACATCGAGGTCGTCGGGCAGGCAGGGAACGGCGAGGAGGCCGTCGCGCTCGCGGCCGCGCTCAACCCCGACCTCGTGCTGATGGACCTGCGGATGCCGCTGCTCGACGGCGTCGCGGCGACCGCGCTCATCGTCGCGGCGAACGAGCGGACCCGGGTGCTGGTCCTCACGACGTACGAGAGCGACGACCAGATCCTCGCGGCCATCGCGGCCGGAGCGAGCGGGTACCTGCTCAAGGCCGCGCCCCAGGCGGAGATCATCGAGGGCGTGCGCTCGGTCGCGCGCGGCCAGACCGCGCTCGCACCGTCGATCGCGGCGATGCTCGTACACCGGGTGCGCACGGATGCCGCGCCGGCTCCGCGCCTGTCTGCCCGCGAACTCGACGTGCTCCGGCTTGTGTCGGCCGGCGAGAGCAACCCGCAGATCGGCCGGTCCCTGTTCATCAGCGAGGCGACCGTCAAGACGCACCTGCTGCACGCCTTCGAGAAGCTCGCGGTGAGCGACCGGACCCGCGCCGTGACCCGGGCGATGGAACTCGGGCTGCTGTAGCCCGGTCTCCGCCGCCTGCTTGGCTCGGCAGTGGGGCTAGAGCAGCTTGCGCTCGAGCGCCCAGGCGGTGAGTTCGTAACGGGAGGAGAGCTGCAGTTTGCGGAGCACCGCTGAGACGTGCGTCTCGACGGTCTTCGGCGAGATGAACAGGCTCCCGGCTACCTCCTTGTAGGTGTAGCCGCGGGCGATCAGCCGCATGACCTCCTGCTCCCGCGCGGAGAGGCGGTCGAGTTCTTCCGTCGTCTCTGCGGTCTCACCGGCGACCGCGCCGAACGCGTCGAGCACGAACCCCGCGAGCCGGGGCGAGAACACGGCGTCGCCGTCGGCGACCCGGCGGGCGGCCTCGGAGACCTCGGCCCCCGATGAGCTCTTGGTGATGTAGCCGCGGGCCCCCGCCCGGATCACCCGGACCACGTCGTCGGCGGCGTCGGAGACGCTCAGCGCGAGGAACAGGGTGTGCGGCGCCCGGTGCGCGGCGTCGTGGATGACCTCGCTGCCGCCGCCACCGCGCCCGCCGGGCAGATGCACGTCGAGCAGCACCACCCGCGGCTGCAGTGCGACCACGAGCGCGATCGCCTCGTCGACCGTCGCGGCCTCACCGAGCACGCGGATGTCCGCGTCCAGTTCGGCGCGCAGGCCCGAGCGGAAGATCGAGTGGTCGTCGACGATCACGACGGGGAGACCGGCGGTCGAGGCGGGCAGGGTGGGCA
>NZ_JASJXJ010000037.1:0-27294 GCF_035018685.1 Cryobacterium sp. RTC2.1 | reverse complement strand
ACGAGGGGTCTATCTACGACTGATCGATCACGGCCTAGGCGCCGAAGGTGCTGACGAGTACGCCGTTCTCGGACTGGCTGACCCGCCAGACGCTGCCGGAGCCGACGACGCGGAGGGCGCCCTCCCCGACGATGAGCGCGGTGTTCTCGTCGACGGCGAGGCCGCCGTCGATGAGGCCGGCTTCGGTTGCGGCGATGAGGCGGGACAGGGTTCCCCACTGGGCGGCGTGCACGTCGACGGTGACGTCGAGCAGGCCGATGCCGGACTGGATGGTGAGTTCGTCGAGGCCTTCAGAGGCCGCTTCCGCGCTGACCTCGACCTCGCCCAGGCGCCAACCGCCGACGAGGGCACGCTCTGCGGCGATCATGGCACCGGCGGAGTAGCCGAGGTACGGCACGCCGGCGGACACCTGGCGGCGGATCTCGCCTGCGATCGGGGTGAGTGCGGCAAGGTAGGCGGGCGTGAGCCCGCCGCCGACGATGATGCCGTCGACGTCCGCGATCGCGGGCAGGGTCGCCGCGTCGCTCAGTGCGAGTTCGGTGATCTTCGCCTCGAAGACCCCGGCCGCACCGAGCGCCTCGGCGAGCTTCGCGGCGTGCTGGGCGGCGTCGTCAACAGCAGCGGTGCCGGGCGCACGCACCGCGATGATCGCGATCCGGGGTTCGTCGCGACCGGCCGCCGTGGCACGCACGGTCGCCTCGGCGAGGAACGGACCGAACACGGCCGCGCTGTGTTCGGCGGCCCAGCCGCCGCCGACGAGGTGGATGCTCATGCGACGACGCCCGCAACGGCAGGCGCGACGACGACATTCTCCACTGCGGAGGGGGCGACGACGGTCGCGACGATGGGGGCGAGCAGGGCCGTCACTTCAGGCGCGTCGACGATCGGCAGCGCCGACCACGGGAACACGATCCAGTCGTCGGTCTCGCGCCAGGTGTAGTCCGGGACGAGGACCGTGCGCGGCTTGGTGTACAGGGTCGCGCAGCGCACCTCGGCCGCCGACTCCCGCAACATCGCGAGCACGAGCGCGAGGGTGCGCCCCGAGTCGGAGACGTCGTCGACGAGCAGCACGCTGAGTCCGGCAAGTGCCGGCGCGTCGAGCATCGGACCGGAGAGCACCGGCTCGGGCAGGCGTTCGTCGACCCCGGTGTAGAACTGCACGTTGATGCTGCCGCAGTTCTTCGTGCCGAGCGCGTACGACATCGCGCCCGCGAGCAGCAGGCCGCCGCGCGCGATCGCGATCACGACGTCCGGGTGGAATCCGCTCGACAGCACGTCGACGGCCAGTTGCCGCGAGGCAGCGGCGAAGTCCTCCCAGCCGAGGATTTCCCGCTGGATGCCGGTCGTGTCAGTTGCTGAGTCGTCTGCTTCGAATGCCATTGTCCAATGGTAGGTCACCGGCCGGTTGGAGGTCGGGTTCCGGTTCAGCGGCGAGGTGCCGTTCCGGGTGCCCGTCATAGAGCGAGAGCGGCCGGATCAGGGAGTTCGAAGCGGTCTGTTCGATGATGTGCGCGGTCCAGCCGGCGATCCGGGAGGCCACGAAGAGGGGCGTGAAGGTCAGGGTGTCGAAGCCCATCAGGTAGTACGCCGGTCCCGACGGGTAGTCGAGGTTCGGCAGGATACCGGTGCGCTCCTTCATCCCCGCCGCGAGGCGCTCGTAGAGCTCGATCAGGTCCGGGCGCTGGTAGTGCTCGACCAGGGTGAGCAGCGCGGTCTTCATCGTCGGCACCCGGGAGTCGCCGTGCTTGTAGACGCGGTGCCCGAAACCCATCACCTTGTGATGCGCGTCGAGGGTCTCCTTGAGCCAGGCATCCGCTCGTTCGCCGGAGCCTTCGCCGAGGCCGATCTGCTCGAACGTGTGCATCACGGCTTCGTTGGCGCCGCCGTGCAGCGCACCCTTGAGGGCGCCGACCGCCCCGGTGATCGCCGAGTGCAGGTCGCTCATCGTGGACGTGATCACGCGCGCGGTGAAGGTGGATGCGTTGAAGGAGTGGTCGGCGTACATGATCATCGACACGTCGAAGGCCTCGACGACGACGAGTTCCGGCACCTCGCCGAAGGTCATGAACAGGAAGTTCGCCGAGTAGCCGAGGTCGTCGCGCGGTTCGATCGGCTCGAGCCCGTGGCGGCGGCGCTGGTCGTAGGCGACGATCGCGGGCATCTGGGACCAGAGCCGCAGGCCCTTGGCCTTGTTCGCCTCCGGGGAGGCGTCGTCGACCTGCGGGTCGAAGGCGCCGATCAGGCTCACGGCGGTCCGCACGACGTCCATCGGGTGCGCGGTCAGGGGAAGCTCGTCGATCACGCGGCGCACGGCGGGCTGGAGGTGGCGGAGGGACCGCTCCTCGTCTTCGAACGCGGCGAGCTCGTCGGGCGTCGGGAGTTCGCCGTTCCAGAGCAGGTAGGTGACCTCCTCGAAGCTCTTCTGCGCGGCGAGTTCCTGCACCGGGTATCCCCGGTAGAGCAGGGAGTTCGACTGGTCGTTGACCTTCGAGACGCGGGTGCGGTCGACCACGATTCCGGCGAGGCCCTTGTAGACCGTCGGTTCGGTGACGGCTGGTTCGTTCTGACTCATGTCGCTCCTTCGCGTGCGGTGAGTGCGTGGTTACGCGGGCAGGGTGTTAGGCGGGCAGGGTGGGGTTGAGGGTGAAATTGAAAACGCCGGAGTCGAAGTGATTGTACGACTCGTAGTCGAGCAGTTCGTAGAGCTTCGAGCGGTGCTGCATCTCTGGCAGCATCGACTCGAGCGAGCCGTGTTCGACGATCGCGTCGAGGCCGCGGTCTGCGGCGCCCATCGCGAGGCGCAACAGCGAGACGGGGAAGATCACGAGGTTCATCCCGACATCGGCGAGCTGCTGCACGGTGAAGAGCTCCCCCTTGCCGAACTCGGTCATGTTCGCGAGCACGGGCACGTCGACGGCCGCACGGATCGCCGCGAATTCGGCGAGCGACGCCATCGCCTCGGGAAAGATCGCGTCGGCGCCCGCGTCGACGAGTGCCTTCGCCCTGTCGACGGCCGCGGCGAGACCGTCGACGGCACGGATGTCGGTGCGCGCCATCACGAGGAAGTTCGGGTCCCTGCGGGCATCGACGGCCGCGCGGATGCGCTTGCTGGCCGTCTCGAGGTCGACGACCTGCTTGCCGTCGAGGTGGCCGCAGCGTTTCGGGTTGACCTGGTCCTCGATGTGCATCCCGGCGAGGCCGGCGTCCTCGAGGGTCTGCACGGTGCGCGCGACGTTCATCGGCTCGCCGAATCCGGTGTCGGCGTCGACGATCGCGGGCAGGTCGGTCATCCTGGCGATCTGCTGGCTGCGCCCGGCGACCTCGGTGAGAGTGGTCAGGCCGATGTCGGGCAGGCCGAGGTCTGCGGAGAGCACGGCGCCGGAGATGTAGACGCCCTCGAAGCCCTTCGCCTCGATCAGGCGCGCGGAAAGCGGGTTGAATGCCCCGGGAAACCGGAGCAGGCGTCCGCTGGCCAGGTCGCGGCGGAAACCCTCGCGCTTGGCGGCGGGGGTGCGTGTCGAATACAACATCAGAAGATTCCATTCGGGATGGGGACCGAGGTGAGCAGGCCGTTGCGGGCCACGATGGTGAGCTGGTCGAGGTCGTCGGCGGCGAGGTCGGGCAGGCGTTCGGCGGCGTCGAGGAAGCGCAGGATCTCACCCTCCTCGAGCACGCCCGCCGCGAGCGTGCGGAACTTGTCAATGTACTCCGCCCGGCCGAAGGGCTGCGCGCCGAGCGGATGCGCGTCGGCGACGGCGAGCTCGTCGACGATCCGCTTGCCATTGGCCAGCTCGATCTCGACCCGGCCGCCGAAGGCCTTCTCGGCGGGGTCGAGTGAGTGGTAGCGCCGGGTCCACTCGACGTCCTCCTCGGTCGTGACCTTGTTCCAGAGGGCGATGGTGTCCGCGCGGCTCGCGCGTTCCGGCCGGTAGGAGTCGACGTGGTGCCAGCTGCCGTCCTGCAGTGCGACGGTGAAGATGTACGGGATCGAGTGGTCGAGGGTCTCCCTTGTCGCACTCGGGTCGTACTTCTGCGGGTCGTTCGCACCGGAGCCGATCACGTTGTGGGTGTGATGGCTCGTGTGGATCACGATCCGGGTGATGTTGGCCGGGTCGGCGAGTTCCGGGTGCTCGCGGTAGAGCTTGCGGGCGAGGTCGATGAGGGCCTGGGCCTGGTACTCGGCGGAGTGTTCCTTCGTGTAACTGTCCAGGATGGCCCGCTTGGCCTCGCCCCGGCCCGGCAGGGCGACCTGGTAGGAAGCCTCCGGACCGTCGAGGAGCCACGCGATGACGCCGTCTTCGCCCTCGTAGATCGGGGTCGGACTCGTCTCGCCGCGCATGGCGCGGTCGACGGATTCGACGGCCATCTTGCCGGCGAATGCGGGCGCGTACGCCTTCCAGCTCGAGATCTCACCCTTGCGGGACTGCCGGGTGGCCGTTGTGGTGTGCAGGGCCTGGCCGATGGCCTGGAAGATCGTCTCGGTGTCGAGGCCGAGCAGGGTGCCGATCCCGGCGGCGGCCGACGGGCCGAGGTGGGCGACGTGGTCGATCTTGTGCGCGTGCAGGCTGATCGCCCGCACGAGGTCGATCTGGATCTCGTAGCCGGTCGCGATCCCGCGCACGAGGTCCCGCCCGCTCAGGCCGCGGGTGACGGCGAGGTGCTGGGCGACGGCGAGGACCGGCGGGATGTTGTCGCCGGGGTGGGAGTACTCGGCGGCGAGGAAGGTGTCGTGGTAGTCCAGTTCGCGGACGGCGACGCCGTTGGCCCACGCCGCCCATTCCGGCGAGACCCGGCGGGAACGCTGTTCGCCGAACACGGTCGCGCCGACGCCGTTGAAGGAGCGCGGATGCGCGAGCGCCTGCGAGCGCGCGGCGACGACCGGTCGCCGGGTGAGCGAGGCCGCTGCGACGGCGGCATTGTCGATGACCCGGTTGATGATCATCTCGGTCACCTCGGCGGAGACCTCCACCGGGTCGGACGCGCACTCGGCGATCTTCCAGGCGAGCTGATCCGTGCGGGCCAGGTCTTCGTCGCTGCGGTGGACTCGAACATCGTGAAGCTGCACAGGGTTCCCTTCGGTGGTTCGGTTGGACGGTGGTTCGGGTGGGCGCTGGTGCTTCAGTCGGCCTGGGCGGCCGGGTTCGCCTCGAGCGCGGCGAGGACGTTGCTGAGGCTCTGGTGGAGGTGGACGTGGGTGGCGTGGGCGGCGAGCGAGGTATCACCGGCGACGATGGCCTCGATGATGAGCAGGTGCTCGGCCGCCGCCGCCCGCAGCCGGGCCGGGTTGTGCCTGGCGAGCCTGCGGATCCTGGCGAGGTGGGTGCGCACGTTGGCGAGCGCGGTGACGAGGAACGGGTTGCCGACTGCCGCGTCGAGCGCGTCGTCGAAGTCGTCGATGAGCTCGTAGTACCGGTGCAGTCCGGCCTCGCCCAGCAGCAGCAGTTCGGGTGCCGTGCGGAACTGGTCGCGCAGCTCGAGGAAGACGTGGGGGTCGCGCCGGGTCGCCGCGATCCTGGCCGCGTGCTCCTCGAGGGCGCGGCGGAGTTCGTACAGTTCGTGGATGCTGTCGACGGACATCTCCGTGACCATGAAGCCGCGGCCGGCGCGGCCGGCGACGAGCCCGTCGGCGATCAGGCGGGCGATGGCGGCCCGGAGCGGCGTGCGCGAGACGCCGATGCGGTCGGACTGCTCGACCTCGAGGAGGCCGGCGCCCGGGGCGAGGACTCCGTCGAGGATTTCGTCGCGCAGCTGGCGGTAGGCGCGTTCGCTCGCGCTGACGACGGCGACCGGCGGTGCGGCCGTGCGGGTACCCACCGGAGTGGTGTTCCCCGACGTTGGGGTTTCTGTATACACAGACGCCATGCTATTCCCTTTTTACCCGGCGTGTGCAAGACTTCCTGAATTCTATGTATACATAGGAGCTTCAATGGGGAGGTTCACAGTGACATACACAGCGACAGGCACGGCGGGGAGCTACCGCGACTCCTGGCTGCGCTCGACGGATGCCGCGACCCGCGCCGACTTCTGGCTCGAGGCATCCGCCTTCATCGACTGGACCGTGCCCCCGCGCACCGCGCTCGAGGAGCGCGAGCCCGGGACCTGGCGCTGGTTCCCGGACGGCGAGCTCAACACGAGCTACAACGCCCTCGACCGGCACGTGCTCGCCGGCCGCGGCGACCAGGCCGCGGTCATCTACGACTCCGCGATGAGCGGCACCCGGGTCAGCATCAGCTACAGCCGGCTGCTCGACCGCGTCTCCCGGTTCGCCGGGGTGCTGCGCGCCCAGGGCGTCGGCGTCGGCGACCGGGTGATCGTCTACCTGCCGATGATCCCGGAGGCGATCGTGGCCATGCTTGCGTGCGCCAGGATCGGCGCCGTGCACTCCGTGGTCTTCGGCGGCTTCGCGGCGAGCGAACTCGCCGTGCGGATCGACGACGCCCGGCCCACCGTGATCGTGACCGCGTCGGGCGGGCTCGAGCCCGGCCGCGTCGTCGAATACCTGCCGCTCGTGAAGAAGGCGCTTGACCGGTCGCAGGGTTCGGTCCGCACCGTCATCGTGCGGGACCGCGAGTCGATCCCCGGGAGCGCGGCGGACTACGCCGTCACGGACACAGACACGGGCACGGACGCCGTCACCTGGCTCGACTGGGCGACCGAAGAGGATGCCGCGACCCCTGCCGAACCCGTGAGCCTCCGCTCTGAGGACCCGCTGTACATCCTCTACACCTCGGGAACGACGGGGAATCCGAAGGGCATCGTGCGCGACAACGGCGGACACGCCGTCGCGCTCGCCTGGTCGATGCGCAACATCTACGCCGCGGGGCCCGGAGACGTCTTCTGGGCGGCCTCGGACGTCGGCTGGGTCGTCGGGCACTCCTACATCGTCTACGCGCCGCTCCTCGTCGGGGCGACGACCGTCATCTATGAGGGCAAGCCGATCGGCACCCCCGACGCCGGCGCATTCTGGCGGGTCGTCGAGGACTACAAGGTCACCGTGCTCTTCACCGCCCCGACCGCGATCCGGGCCATCCGCCGGGTCGACCCTGAGCTCGCCGAGCTGCAGAAGTACGACGTCTCGAGCCTGACCGGCCTCTTCCTCGCCGGGGAACGACTCGACCCCGAGACGTACCACTGGGCGAACGACGGGCTGCACTGCCCGGTGATCGACCATTGGTGGCAGACCGAGACAGGCTGGGCGATCTGCGCGAACCCGCGCGGCATCGAGGAAATCCCGACCAAGCCGGGATCGGCGACGTTCCCGGTCGCGGGCTACGCCATCGAGATCCTCGACTCGAAGGGCCGGCCCGTGACGAAGGTCGGCAAGGAGGGCAACATCGCCATCCGCCTGCCGCTTCCGCCCGGAACCCTGCTCGGTGTCTGGGGCAGCGCGGAGCGGTATGCGAGCGCCTATCTCTCCGCCTTCCCCGGCTACTATGCGACGGGCGACTCCGGCCATTTCGACGCCGACGGCTACCTCTACGTGATGGGCCGCACCGACGACGTGATCAACGTGGCCGGGCACCGGCTGTCGACCGGATCCCTCGAGGAGGTACTCACCCTGCATCCGTCGGTCGCGGAGTGCGCCGTGCTCGGAGTGCACGACCCGCTCAAGGGCCAGCGCGCCGCGGGCTTCGTGACGCTCAAGGCCGGGGCGACGATCGACCACGACACCCTCGCCAAGGAACTCGTCGGACTCGTGCGCGAGCACGTCGGCCCGGTCGCCGCCTTCCGTGACGTGACGATCCTCGACCGGTTGCCGAAGACCCGCTCTGGCAAGATCCTGCGCAAGACGATCCGCCAGATCGTCGACGGCGAGCCGTACACGGTTCCCCCGACGATCGAGGACCCTGCCGTGCTCGATGCGCTCAAGCTCGCCGTGCACGGCACCGCCCACACCAGCTGAATCCTCTCCCCCAGACCGCACCACCCAGCACCATCCTCACCGGAGCAAAGGAGCCCCCATGACGGAATCACTGAGAGATGCACGACCGGGAGCGACGCCGTCGTCGATCGACTACGTCGCTTTCGCCCAATCGCCCCGCTTCCTCGAGCTGAAGAGGAGGAGGAACCGGTTCGTGATCCCGCTCGCCGTGTTCTTCCTGGTCTGGTACTTCGGGTTCGTGCTCGTCGCCGCCTACCTGCCCGCCGTGATGGCCATCCCGGTCGTCGGATCGGTCAACCTCGGCCTCGTGCTCGGCCTCGGCCAGTTCGTCACGACCTTCGCGATCACCATGTGGTACGTGTCCTTCTCGAACAAGACCCTCGACCCGATGGGCGCAGCGCTCCGCGCAGAGCTCGAAAAGATGGAGCAGAAATGAGCGCCGGCGCCATGATCGTCCAGACCGCCGTGAAGGCCACGGAGACCAACCCCGTCCTGAACATCTCGATCTTCCTCGCCTTTGTGGCTGTCACCCTGATCGTCGTGATCCGGGCCGGCCGCAACAACCGTTCCGCCGCGGACTACTACACCGGCGGCCGGTCCTTCACCGGGCCGCAGAACGGCTTCGCGATCGCGGGAGACTACCTCTCGGCGGCGTCCTTCCTCGGCATCGTCGGAGCGATCGCGATCAGCGGGTACGACGGCTTCCTGTACTCGATCGGGTTCCTCGTCGCGTGGCTCGTCGCGCTGCTGCTCGTCGCAGAGCTGATGCGCAACACCGGCAAGTACACGATGGCCGACGTGCTCTCGTTCCGGCTCAAGCAGGGCCCGGTCAGGGTTGCGGCAGCCACGACGACCCTCGCCGTGTGCTTCTTCTACCTCCTCGCCCAGATGGCCGGCGCCGGCGGCCTCGTGTCGCTGCTACTCGGCATCAACGACAAGCTCGGCCAGTCGGTCGTCGTCGTCGTGGTCGGCGGCCTGATGATCCTCTACGTGCTCATCGGGGGGATGAAGGGCACCACCTGGGTCCAGATCATCAAGGCGTTCCTCCTGATCATCGGAGCCCTCGGGATGACGATCTGGGTGCTCGCGATCAACGGCTTCAACTTCTCCGGCCTGCTCGACTCTGCCGTCGCGGCCTCGATCAGCAAGCCCGCTGAGGCCATCCTCGTGCCGGGGCTCAAGTACGGGCACAATCCGCTCGACTTCATCTCCCTCGCGATCGCGCTCGTCCTCGGCACCGCGGGCCTGCCGCACGTGCTGATGCGCTTCTACACGGTCCCGAGCGCCAAGGAGGCCCGTCGTTCCGTGGTCTGGGCGATCTGGCTCATCGGCGCGTTCTACCTCTTCACCCTCGTGCTCGGCTTCGGCGCAGCGGCGCTCGTCGGCGCGGACGTCATCGCGGCGGCTCCCGGCGGGGTCAACTCCGCGGCGCCGCTCCTCTCGCTCGCGCTCGGAGGACCGCTCCTGCTCGGCTTCATCTCGGCGATCGCCTTCGCGACGATCCTTGCGGTCGTCGCCGGCATCACGATCACCGCGGCGACCTCGTTCGCGCACGACATCTACATGAGCGTGATCAAGAAGGGCAAGGGCGACCCGGACAGCGAAGTGAAGGTCGCCCGCCGCACCGTCATCGTGATCGGCATCCTCGCGATCGCGGGCGGCATCGGCGTGCAGGGCCAGAACATCGCGTTCCTCGTGGCGCTCGCCTTCGCCGTCGCGGCGAGCGCGAACCTCCCGACGATCCTCTACTCACTGTTCTGGCGCGGCTTCACCACCCGCGGAGCGGTCTGGAGCATGTACGGCGGCCTCGCCGCTGCGATGATCCTGATCATCTTCTCCCCGGTGTTCTCCGGCACGCCGACGTCGATGTTCGGCGCGGGGGTCAACTTCGCGTGGTTCCCGCTCAGCAACCCCGGCATCGTCTCGATCCCGATCGGCTTCTTCCTCGGCTGGCTCGGCTCCGTCACGAGCACCCGCAAGGAGGACCCTCTCCTCGCCGCCGAGATGTCGGTCCGCTCCCTCACCGGCCACGGCGCCGAGAAGGCCGTCGAGCACTAGCCCGCAGCTACCTTTCCGGTCGAGAGTTCCCGCTCCACGGGTGACTCTCGACCGGAAGAGTGCGGTTCACGGGCCGGGTCTGGCCGGGCCAGCGGATGCCGCGGGTCAGTCCTTCGGGACGAGGGGGCCGCGCGCGACGCGCGTCGGGGCCGCCTGAGCGACGGGCTTGACCGTGATCAGGTCGAGGTTGACGTGGGCGGGCAGTTCGACGCTCAGCACGATCGTCTCGGCGATGTCCTCCGCGGTGAGCGGGTGCTCCACGCCGGCGTATGCGGCAGCGGCCTTTTCCGTGTCGCCGCCGAAGCGGACGAGGCCGAATTCCTCGGTCTTGACCATGCCGGGCGCGATCTCGATCACCCGGATCGGCTCGCCGTTGAGCTCGAGCCGCAGCACCTCCACGAGGGCGTGGGCCGCGAACTTGGCGGCGTTGTATCCGCCACCGCCGAGGTACGCGACGTGCCCGGCGATGGAGGTGACCGTGACGATATCGGCGCTGCCAGCGGCATCCGTGCGGAGTGTCTCTCGCAGCAGCGGGAGCACGGCACTCGTGACCCGCTTGACCGCAAGCACATTGATCTCGAACATCCAGGCCCAGTCTTCGACAGGGGCGGTCTCGACGCTGTCGAGGCCGCGGGCGCCGCCGGCGTTGTTCACGAGGGCGTGCACGGGGCCGGATGCCGCGAGATAGTCGCGGAGGGCGTCGACGTCCGCCTGCACCGTCAGGTCGGCCGTGAAGACATCGGCGCCGGTTTCCGCTGCGAGGGCCGCGAGCCGGTCGGCACGCCGGGCCACGCCGACGACGTCCCAGCCGTGGGCCCGGAACAGTCGCACCGTGGCCGCCCCGATTCCCGAACTCGCACCGGTCACTACAACTCGCTTGTTTGCCATGGTCCCATTCTGGCGGCACGAGCGGCGGTCGGGGCACACCCGGGGCACACCCGGTAGATGACGCCGTGCTTCCCTGTCGTTCGCCCGGCCATCGCTCGCCTGCGCGCTCAGTCCGGCGATCCGCTCCTCGAGGGGCGCAGCTGCGGTGATACGTAGTCGCTAGGCCTGTCGATCACCGCGAGCGTGCACCGCGAAACGCAGACGAGACGGTCGCGGCCGTCGCTGATCCTCACCTCCCAGACCTGGACTCGTGCACCGAGGTGGATCGGGCGGGCGACTCCCGTCACCCATCCGCTATCGACGTGAGCGTCTCCGCACAGGCGACGGACGCGCCGCCGTGGAGCACCAGCCGTCGCACGGTATCCGGATGCACCGCCGCCCACGCCACAGCGACCAGCGCACCCATCGACGTGCCGATGAGGTCGAACGGCTCCGGACCGAGCTTCGCGACGACCGCGGCGAGCTGCTCTAGCTCGAAGTCCATCGACGGCGGCCGGCTCGTCGGAGCCGACAGGCCGCATCCGGCGCGGTCGTACCGGATGAGCCGGCGGTCCGCCGCCAGACTCTCGTAGAACGCCCGCTCCTCGGGCAGCTGCCAGCTGAGCTCGAGGTGACTGAGCCACCCCGCTGTGTACACGAGCGGCGGACCGCGGCACACCCGTAGATGACGCCGTGTTTCGGCGACATTGCCGACCCCGCGAGCGCGTGCCTAAACTCGCACCCAAGAGCGATGGACGGTCCACGCTCGTCACGGATTACAGGGAGTTCTTCATGAGCGACAACGCGGCCGCCTGGCAGTTCGAAACCAAGCAGGTGCACTCTGGCGCGCACCCCGACCCGGTCACCAACGCACGCGCCACCCCGATCTACCAGACCACGTCCTACGTGTTCAACAGCGCGCAGCACGCCCAGAACCTCTTCGCCCTCGCCGAGTTCGGCAACATCTACACCCGCATCATGAACCCGACCCAGGCCGTCGTCGAAGAGCGCATCGCCGCGCTCGAAGGCGGCACCGCGGCGCTGCTGCTCGCCTCCGGCCAGGCCGCATCGACCTTCGCCGTGCTCAACATCGCCCAGGCCGGCGACCACATCGTCTCCTCGAGCTCGATCTACGGCGGAACCTACAACCTCTTCAAGTACACCCTCGCCAAACTCGGCATCGAGACGACCTTCGTCGAGGACCAGGACGATGCAGCAGAGTGGGCCCGCGCCGTGCGCCCGAACACCAAGCTGTTCTTCGCCGAGACCATCGGCAACCCCAAGATCAACGTGCTCGACATCTCGCTCGTCGCCGACGTCGCCCACCAGAACGGCGTCCCGCTCATCGTCGACAGCACCATCGCGACCCCGTACCTGATCCGCCCCTTCGAACACGGCGCCGACATCGTCGTCCACTCCGCCACCAAGTTCCTCGGCGGCCACGGCACGATCATCGGCGGCGTCATCGTCGACGGCGGCACCTTCGAGTGGTCGAAGAACGTCGAGAAGTTCCCCGGCCTCACCGAGCCGGACCCGTCCTACCACGGCGTCAGCTACACGGGCGCGGTCGGCGACGGCATCGCGTACATCATCAAGGCACGCGTTCAGTTGCTCAGGGACCTCGGCAGCGCGATCGCCCCCGCGAGCGCCTGGCAGCTGATCCAGGGCATCGAGACCCTGAGCCTGCGCATCGAGCGCCACGTGCAGAACGCCCAGGACATCGCGGAATGGCTCGAGAGCCACCCCGACATCGCCTCGGTCAACTACGCCGGCCTGCCGTCGAGCCCCTGGTATGCGACCGCCAACAAATACGCGCCCAAGGGCGTCGGCGCGGTCGTCTCCTTCGAGCTCAAGGGCGGGGTGGATGCCGGCCGCGCGCTCGTCGACAACCTCGAGCTCTTCAGCCACCTGGCCAACATCGGCGACGTCCGCTCGCTCGTGATCCACCCGGCCTCGACCACCCACGCCCAGCTCACGCCGGAGCAGCAGCTCACGAGCGGCGTGACCCCCGGGCTCGTGCGCCTGTCCGTCGGCATCGAGAACATCGCCGACCTCAAGGCCGACCTCGAGCACGGGCTCGCCGCCGCCCGCGCCGTAGTCGAGGCCTCGCGCGCGAACGCCTGACCCGCACCGCAGCACCCCTGACCGATTCGACGGAGATTCTGCCGGAATTGTACGTTGCAGGCCGTTTTCGGGCCGCGCGAGGCACAATCTCCGTCGAATTGGTTCAGAGAACGATCCGGATGACGGGTCCGTGAATATCCTGTCGGTATGACTGACCTGCGACCGATCGGATACTGGCTCAAACTCGTCGACCAACTGATCAACGAGCAATTCGCGACGACCCTCGAGGAACACGGGGTGACGAGGCGGCAGTGGCAGCTGCTCGGGATGCTGTCCCGCGGACCGGCCTCGGTCGAGCAGCTCACGAGCGGGGTCGCCCCGTTCCTCGACACCGAGGGTGAGACCGTCGTCGAACACCTCGCCGAACTCGTCGAGAGCGGCTGGGTCACGGTGTCGGAGTCCGGGTACGCGATCACCGACCGCGGCAGGCTCGCCTACCAGCGCCTCGCCGAGGTCGTCTCGGTGAACCGGGATGCCGCGACCCAGGACGTCAGCCCTGCCGACTACGCCACGACCCTGGCCACCCTCGAGCGGGTGGCCCGCAACCTCGGCTGGACCGGCGAGCCGGAGTGATCCCTAGGCCGCCGTGGTACCGGTCGCGGGGATCGAGCTCGCGAGCACGGTGTCGAGGACGGCGGATGCCTCTTCGCTCGTCGAGCTCTGGGCGAGTGCAAGTTCGGAGACGAGCACCTGGCGGGCCTTGACGAGCATGTTCTTCTCGCCGGCGGACACGCCGCGCTCCTGGTCACGACGCCACAGGTCGCGGACGACCTCGCCGACACGGTAGACGCTGCCGCTCGCCATCTTCTCCTGGTTGGCCTTGTACCGGCGTGACCAGTTCCCCGGCTCCTCGACGAAGGATTCGCGGAGAACGTCGAACACGGCCTGGACGCCGGCGCTGTCGATGACGTCGCGCACGCCGACGAGCTCGGCGTTCTCGATCGGCAGCTTGATCGTCAGGTCGTTCGCGTGCACGGTGAGGGTCATGAACTTCTTCTCGATCCCCTTCACGGCGCGGGTCGTGATTTCAGTGATGGTGACCGCGCCGTGGTGCGGGTAGACCAGGGTTTCTCCCACGGTGAAATTCATATGCTGCCTCTGTTCGTTGGTGATGCGGGGTTCTCGCGACCATCGTCGGTCGGTTGTGTGGTGGTGTGTGGGGTACCGGGTTCGCGGCGTCAGGCCGCGTCGACCAGCCATTCGGGGAGGAATTCGACGAGCTGGTCGACGATCTCGTCGTCCGTGACGTCGAGCTGGCCGCGCATCCAGGCGCTGATCAGGGTGAGCGCTCCCCCGGCCACGTAGGTGGCGAAGGACTCGGGGTGCACGACCCTGGGCGTGCCGGAGAGCACGACGAGCGATTCGACGAGGCGGCGCGAGTACGCTTCGATCTCGTCGTCGTATGCCGTGCGGGTGATCGGCAGGTCGAGCACACTCGAGTACAGCGGGTAGTGCTCCACGATGTGGGAGATGAGCCGCTGGTAACCGACCCGTGCGGCCTGGGCCCCGGTGAGGTCGTCGCTCAGCAGGTCGAACCCGGTCACGCCGATCTCGGCGAACTGCTCGCGGAGGAACCCGGTCGCGAGATCGTCGAGGCTGCTGAAGTGCGCGTAGAACGAACTGCGGCTGATCGAGGCCGTGCGCACGATGTCGCTGACCGAGACGGATGCGACGCGCTGGGTCATGAGCGTGCGGACCGCTGCGAAAATGGCCTGCCTGGTGCGTTCCGCCCGGGGGTCCGAGGCACGCACGGCGCTGATTGTACCGCGCACCACGCTTTCTCGGACATACTCGGTGCGGGTCATCAGGACAGTCTAGCACTTCTCGGACACCTGTCCGAGAAGTGGGCAAGGGGGCCGGATGAGCGCCGCAACAACCGCACGTCTCCAACCGCACGTCTCCAGCCGCACGAAACAAGCCGCGCGTAACAAAGGGACGTTGGCGCGTCAGACCGGGCAGAATGAGGGCATATGGAATGGCAGACCTCGGCGGACACGGTCCCGTCCAGCTTCATCACCGAGGCTCAGGCGCGCTCGCTGTTCGGCAAGCCCCCGGCGACGGGTGCGTGGCGCGACGGCGACCCCGTCGGCAACCGCAGGTTCCAGGACGTGGGCGCACTCGACCTCGAGGCCGGCGGGCGACTGGGCGCCGTCCGGATCGCCTACGAGACCTGGGGCGAACTCTCCCCCGCGCGGGACAACGCGGTGCTCGTGCTGCACGCCCTCACCGGGGACAGCCACCTGCTCGGCGCGGCAGGGCCCGGCCACGCGACCGCCGGCTGGTGGGGCGGCATCGTCGGCCCCGGCCTGGCCATCGACACCGACCGCTATTTTGTCGTCGCACCGAACATGCTCGGCGGTTGCCAGGGCAGCACAGGCCCGTCGTCCCTCGCCCCTGACGGCTCGGAGTGGGGCATCCGCTTCCCCTACCTGACCATCCGCGACCAGGTCGCCGCCCAGGTCGCATTCGCCGACCGGATCGGGATCGACGCCTGGGCCCTCGTGGTCGGCGGGTCGATGGGGGGAATGCACGCCCTCGAATGGGCGATCGACCGGCCGGACCGGGTGGAGAGGCTCGCGATCCTCGCGGCGCCGCCCGTGACGACGGCCGATCAGATCGCCCTGAATTCGGTGCAGATCGAAGCCATCCGCAGCGACCCGCTGTTCCGGTCCGGCGATTACTACGACGCCGTCGACGGCGACGGTCCGACCCGCGGGCTCGCCCTGGCCCGGCGGATGGCCCTGCTGAACTACCGCAGCCCGTCCGAGCTCAACGAGCGTTTCGAGCGCGGCTGGCAAAGCCGGATCTCCCCGCTCGGTTCTGGCGGCCGGTTCGCCGTCGAGTCCTACCTCGACTTCCACGGCAACAAGTTCACCCGACGTTTCGACGCGAACAGCTACATCGTCCTCGTCGAGGCGATGAACTCCCACGATGTGACCCGCGGCCGGGGTTCCCTCGCCGAGGCCCTCTCCTCGATCGAAGCAACCACCCTCGTCGTCGGAATCGACAGCGACCGGCTGTTCCCCGTCGAGGGCCAGCGCCGGATCGCGGCACACCTCCGCAACGGCCTCGACGGCACCGAACCCGTCGTGCTCTCCTCGAGCTACGGCCACGACGGCTTTCTGATCGAGGATGCCGCCGTCGGCGAGCAACTCGGCCGCCTGCTCCGCTGACCTTCACGACGGCTGGGCGTCGGCCGGTTCCGCCGGCTATCACACCGACTTTTCCGCTACCGCCCTGCGATTGACAGGGCAGGCATTCCGGACGACCCTGACAGGGAGCCCGGCCACTGCCTGCCTTGTCCAGACCGCCCAGCGAAGAGGAGTCCCGTGATGAAAGCCGGCTACGTCGTCATGGTCATCGTCGGAACGCTGCTCGCCGTGTCCGGCATCGGCTTGCTCGCCGGCGGAGTCGCCGTTGCAACGGTCGCGGCACAACAGGGCAGGGACGGGTTCCTGACCACGCCGAGCGGCTCATTCTCCGTGGCCTCGTATGCGATCACCTCACCGAACCTCACGACGGAGAGCGACTCAGGCACCGGGACCAGCACCCAGGCGGGGTCCGGCGGGATGCCCTCCGGGCTCGCGACCGTGATGCTCGAGGCGACGAGCGTCCGCGGCACCGGGGTCTTCATCGGCATCGCACCGCGGGCGGAGGTGGAACGCTACCTCGCATCCGTCGCGCACAGCGAGCTCACCTCCGTGAACTCCACGCCGTTCCGCACCGAGTACCGCGAGGTGCCCGGCAGCAGACGTCCTGCCCGTCCGGGCAGCCAGACCTGGTGGACGGTCGCGGCCTCCGGGCCGGGAACGCAGCGCCTGGTCTGGCCGGTCGTGAGCGGCGACTGGGCCGTCGTCGTCATGAACGCGGATGCGACGCAGGGCGTTGACGTAGAGGCGCGGGCCGGCGTCCGGTCCGGCCTCTTCGTGCCTGCGGCGGTCGCCCTGTTGCTCGGCGGCGGGCTGCTGCTCGTGGCCGGGGTGCTCCTCGTGGTCTTCGGCGCGTTGGGCCTCGGGAGGCGCGACTCCGCACAGGGGCCGGACGACCACGACGGCGCTGTCGGAACGACGGGCACTGCCGGAGCGATGGGCACTGCCGGAGCGATTGGCGCTGTCGCAGCTACGGGTCCACCTGGTCCGGTCTACCCCGCCCGCCTCGAGGGCACACTGCAGCCCGACGTGTCCAGGGGATTGTGGCTCGTGAAATGGATCCTGATCTTCCCGCACGTCGTGGTGCTGTTCTTCCTCTGGTTCGCCACGTTCGTGACGACGATCGTCGCGGGCTTCGCCATCCTGTTCACCGGCCGGTATCCCCTGGCCCTCTTCACGTTCAACGTCGGCGTGCTGCGCTGGAGCTGGCGCGTCGCCTTCTACGCGTATTCGGCGCTCGGCACGGACAGGTACCCGCCGTTCACTCTCGCCCCGGCCGACTACCCAGCCGACCTCGACATCGACTACCCCGAGCGGTTGTCCCGGGGGCTTGTCCTGGTCAAGTGGTGGCTGCTCGCGATTCCACAGATCCTCATCGTGTCCGCCCTGACGAGCACCCCGACCGCTCGCTACACGATCGGGGACACGACTTATTCGACGACGACCGGAGTATCACTCCTCGGTCTCCTCGTGCTCATTGCGGGGCTGATGCTGCTGTTCACGGGCCACTACCGGCAGTCCCTGTTCGATTTCATCCTCGGTATCGACCGCTGGGTGTTCCGTGTGGTGGTGTACACCGGACTCTTCCGGGACGACTATCCACCGTTCCGCCTCGACCAGGGCGGGACCGAAACGGGGGGCACCGGACCGGGGGGAATCGACGAGGCTGCTAGGGTGAAAACGACCTGAGGAATCACGGATGCTGACCCGACAAAGCTCGAGGCGCCTAACTGTTCCCCCTGCACGCGCCCAAATACCCCCGGTTCGCCCCGTTCCCGGCGAACCCCCCGCACGCGTGGCCCGTAAACAAGGCACATTCGTGAAACTGAGCGCCACGCGCGCGTCGAAACCGGCCGCATCCGGATATGGTGCTTTCTGGAGCACGACGAGGGGTAATGCGACGGGTATGCAACGCATTTTCAAGGAACGGGATCGACTGCTGCGCAGGGGCGCGCAGCTGACCGGGCTCGCTGGTTCCATCGCCACGTTCCTGGCGCTCCTGATACCGGGCGGCCTCGACCGGTTGGCGCTCGCCCTGAGCCTTCCCCTGCTCCTTGTCATCGTCGGCGCCCAGTACTTGCTCGGCCGCAACGGTCACCTGCGATGGGCGGCACTCCTCGTCGTCTGCGGGGTGGCCATGATCCTCGTGATCGGCTTCGTCGGCACGGGAACATCGGGACTCAACCTCGGCGAACAGGCAGTGATAGCGTGCGTCGCCTCGCCCGCCATCGGTTCCATCGCCCTGGTACTCGTCACCACCTCGCGCCGGCTGATCATGCTGGGCGTCGCCTTCGGCGCGACGCTCGCGAGCGTGCTCGCTGCCGCGCGGCTCAGCACCGACGCACTCGTCCCGGTCATGCTCACGATCACCGGCTGGTTCGCGATCGCGATCGCCGGATGGTGGATCGCGCAGAGCATCCCCCGCGTCATGCAGCGCATCGCCGAAATCGGCCGTGCGCACCTCGCCGAACGGCACGCGAGCGAGCTCGAGGCCCAACGCCGGCAGGACGCCAGGCTCCTGCACGACACCGTCCTCGCGACCCTCACCCTGCTCGCGCACTCGGGCGTCGGCGTGAGCCCCGCCGCCTTGCGTCAGCAGGCCGGCGATGACGCCCGGCTGCTCAGGCAGCTCCGGCTCGGCGGGCTCCCGACCCCGCACCGCTCCGGCGTCTACACGCTCGAACCCGCGTCGGAGTCGACCCTCGGCAGCACCCTCGAGTCCGTGAAACAGCGCTTCAAGCGGATGGGGCTCGACGTGGACTGGCACGGGAGCGGCCAGGTCCTGCTGCCGAGCACCGTTCTGGACTCGTTCCTGCTCGCCCTGGGCGAGTGCCTCGAGAACGTGCGCAGGCACGCAGGGGTCGCCCGCGCCGACGTCACGATCACGGACGACGACACGACAGTTCGTGCCATGGTGACCGACGCCGGCGTCGGTTTCGACCTCGCGGCAGTGAGCCCGGAACGCCTCGGTTTCGCCGAGTCCGTCGTCGCCAGGCTCCGCGACGTCGGCGGCAACGCCCGGCTGTTCTCGTCCCCGGGTTCGGGAACGACGGTCGTACTCGAGGTGCCCAAGTGAGCACCCGCGGCGTGACCGTGCAGCCGGAGCGCGGCATCCGTCGACCGGCCAGGCGCGCCGTCACCGAAGCCGGCCCGCTCGAGGAACACGGACGCCAGGAGCGCCAGGATCGCCGCCGCAGCTTCCGCAGGCCGGAGCGAACGGTCAAGACGACGCGCGCCAACCAGAGCGGCCTCGGTGGACGCCACCTCGGGATCGGCCTCTCCGTCGCCGGCGGCATCGTCGCGGCCTACCTGTTCTGGGAGTACGTCGAGCAGTGGCCCCGGTACACGACTCCCGTCCCGACCCCCGTGGCATGGGTGATCCTCGTGGCGGCGACGGCGTTCGCGATCGCCGTCGTTCAGCGACTCTCCGCACGGATGCCCGACTGGCTGTTCGCGGCGGCCCTCGCGTCCGGCGCGGTCGTCATCGCACTCGACCTGGCCGGCTCGCACGCCGGCGCCGACCGGGGGGTCTTCCCGACCGCCGCCGCCGCGGTCGGGAGCCTGCTGATCGCGCTCGTGACCGTTCGGCGAGGCAGGGACGTCGTCTCTTCCACGGCCGTCCTCGGAACGCTCCTCGCCGTGTTCGCGATCACAGAGCCGCGCAGCGACCCGCTGTCCTTCGCGCCGGAGCTTGTCGCATTCGGGCTCGCGGTGATACCGCCGCTCCTCGGCGTCGCGATCGTCCGCTCGTTCCACCGGATGGTGCAGCGCGAACTGGACCTCGTGCTCGTACAGAGCACGGTCTCCCAGCCGCGGTTCGCCGTCGGCATGCTCGCCTCCGAGGAACTCGCGCGGATCGACCTCGACGCGGAGACCTTGCTCGACGATGTGTCCAAGGGCCGCACCGCGCTCCCCCTCAACGCGGCCAAGTCGACGACCGCGTCTTCGCTCGCGACCCAGTTGCGGCTGCACCTCATCCAGGGCCGCAGGGAGACCTGGCTGTACCACGCCATCACGGAGTCCGAGTTCCTCGGCCCCTCGGTGAGCCTCAACGACCCGGCCGGGCTCGCCGGGCTGCTCGATCCCGCCCAGCGCGACGCCCTGCTGCGCACCATCTGGCTCCTGATCAGCGACACCCAGCGCCCCGAGGCATCCGTCGCCCTCTCCCTCGGTCCGATCCGCCCGACGAATGGCCTGATCGACCGGCAGAAGTTACGATTCCCCATCGAATTGGCCACCACGGGTGTGCCTCGGCGCCGGGTCGACCCCGAGACGTGGCAAGCTATCCGGGTAGTTGGCCCGCACATCGCGTCGAGCCGGGGTGGCAGTCTCCACGTGGAGATCGAGTGCAGCATTGACAATCCCGCAGATGCGTGAAATTTTCTGGTCCGGCATCGCCGGGCTTCCAGTCGGATGCACAGGCAACAGGAGGCAACAGTGACGAACATCAGCACGACGACCCGGGCGGCGGCGCCCAGTCGGGAGAATCCGATCCGGCTTGCTCTCGTGGACGACCACCGGATGCTGCTGGGGGCGTTGACGGAGTGGATCCGCGGCGCCGCAGACGACATCAACATGGTCGCCGCTGTGACGACGTGGCCGGAACTTCTCACCCACCCCGAATTCCCGGTGGACGTCGTTCTCCTCGACCTCGATCTCAAGGACAACATCCCGGTTTCGCTCAAGATCTCGACCCTCAAGACGGCCGGTGTCAAGACCGTCCTGATGAGCACGTACTCGGAGCCCGGCCTCGTGCGCGAGGCACTCGCCGCCGGGGCACTCGGCTACCTCGTCAAGAGCGAAGAAGCCGGCATGATCGTCGACGCGATCCGGGCAGCCTTCGACGGGGAGTCGTACATCTCCGCTGAACTCGACGAAGCGCTCAGCGCGGGAACGGGCGGCGGTTCGCCGAGACTGAGCGCACAGGAACGCCGCGTGATGGCTCTGTACGGTGCCGGCGAGCCCGTCAAGGCCGTTGCCCACCAGCTCGGCATCTCCGAGGAGACCGCCAAGTCCTACCTCAAACGGATCCGCGAGAAGTACCGTCTTGCGGGCTTCGACGTCGGAACCAAGGTCGCGCTGCGGAAGCGCGCGATTCACGACGGGATCCTGCTGCAGACGGACTGAGCTCGCGCTCCCGACCCTCTGTCGGAGTCTTCCGTGACCGTCGCAGGCGCAGACCGCGCCGACCCGAGTCGCGAAAGGTTCCGACTTCGGCGTTAAGCGGCGTCCGTGACGACCTCGATGAGGGCGGTGCCGTACGGCACGTGCCGTCCGTTGCGGCGCCAGGACCGGTCGATCGCGAAGCTCACGACCGCGAGCGAAAGTCCGATGACGCTCAGGACCGCGCCGATCCAGACCGGGGCGACGTAACCGAGGCCGCCGGCGATGGCCAGGCCGCCGAGGAACGCGCCGAGCGCGTTGCCGATGTTGAGGGCCGAGTGGTTGAGCGCAGCCGCAATGGACTGGCTGTCGTGCGAGACATCCATCAGCCGGGTCTGGATGGCCGGGGACAGCCCGGCCGCCGCGCCGCCGACGAGGAAGACGCCGGCCAGGAGTCCGGGCAGGAACTGGGCGGACAGGGCAAGTCCCACCAGGGCAACGATCATCAATGCGAAGAACCCGTAGAGGGTACGGCGGACGCTCTTGTCGGCGAGGTGGCCGCCGAGCAGGTTGCCGACGGTCATGCCGAGGCCGATGACCACGAGCACGAGCGGAACGGCGCCCGCGCCGAGTCCGGTCACCTCGATGACGAGCGGGGCGACATAGGTGTAGACGGCGAAGAGGCCGCCGAAGCCGATCGCCCCGATACCGAGCGCGAACCAGACCTGCAGCCTGCCGAACGCCTTCAGCTCGTTGCGCATCGTCGCGAGCGCGTTACCCGCCTGGAACGGCACGAGCAGGATCACGGCGAGGAAGGAGACCGCGAAGACGGCGGCGACGACGAGGTAGGCGACCCGCCAGCCGGACACCTGCCCGATCCAGGTGATCACGGGCACGCCGATCACATTGGAGATGGTCAGGCCGCTGAGCACGAGCGCGACGCCGCGCGCCCGCTTGCCCGGGCCCATCAGGTCGGCAGCGACGAGCGAGGCGATGCCGAAGTAGGCGCCGTGCGGGAGCGCGGCCACGAACCGGGCCACGAGCACGAGCCCGAACGTCGGCAGCAGGGCGGAGGCGATCGTCGCGAGGGTGAACGCGGCGAGCAGGGCGAGCAGCAGCTGCTTGCGCGGCCAGCGTGCCGCTGCCGCCGCGATCGTCGGGGCTCCGACGACGACGCCGAGAGCGTACGCCGAGATCAGCCAGCCGATCTGGGCGTTCGCAGCGTCCGGCGCTGTCGCGTAGAGGCCGGGCAGGAGATCCCGCGCGAGGTTCGGCAGCAGCCCCATCGCCACGAACTCGGTCGCGCCGATGCCGAAGCCGCCGAGGGCGAGGGAGAGCAGGGCAAGGCGGATGCGGGCCGGAGACAGAATCGCCGACCCGTCGGTGGGTGGGGGCATGCGGTCCAGCCTAGGGCCGGACGGTTGCGGCGGGAAGCGCCCGGCAGCATCCGCCTGCCCGTGCGGTGCCTGCTATGCCGCGCCTCCGGCCGCCCGTGCGTTCTCGAGCGCGACCTCGAGGCGTTCGACCTTGCCGGTCAGCTCGCCGGTGCGACCGGGGCGGATGTCCGCCTTGAGCACGAGGGACACCCGCGGCCCGAAGGCGCCGACGGCCTCCGTGGCGGCCTTGACGACGGCGAAGACCTCGTCCCAGGAGCCCTCGATCGTCGTGAACATCGAGTCGGTGTGGTTCGGCAGGCCCGAGTCGCGGACGATCCGGACGGCCGCGGCGACGGCGTCGTGCACGGAACCCTCGGCATCCTGGGCTCCGGAGGGCGAGACGGAAAAGGCGACGAGCATGATTACTCCCTGGGGATGAGGATCGGGCGGTCGAGGCCGGCCGCCGGTGGGTCGTGCGGGGCGGCGTTGCCGTTCCCGTGGCGGCTGCCGTGCTGGGCGGAGCTGCTGCCGAGGGTCCACACCTCGCGGACGGCCCAGGCGAGCACGACGAACTCGAGCACGTTGCGCATGGAGAGGGCGAGCACCATCAGCGGGTTGGCGACGAGCAGCCAGTCGTACAGGTAGGGGTAGACGACCTGGGTGAGCCCGGCGATGACCGTGACGAGGATGGTCGGGGTACGCCAGCCGCGCCCTCGCAGGAGGATGCCGAGGATGGTCGGCGCGGCGAGCCAGATCACGAACTGCGGAGAGCCGACCTTGTTGACGGCCATCAGCGTCACGACGAGCGCGAGGACGAGCGGCGGGAACAGCCTCTCGAAGCTCGCCCCTGCCCGTGTCGCCCGCACCGCGATCAGCAGCACCGCTGCGATGCAGAGCGCGAGGACCGGCGTCATGAGCGCGACGGCGATGAAAGATCCTGGGCCGACGACCTGGAAGGTGAGGATGTCGTGGTCGTAGTAGATGTAGCTGCCCGGGATCCGCAGCGCGGCCTGCACCATCCAGATGGCGCCGACGGGAGACTCGATCTGGATGCCGCGGTTGGCCTGCTCGGAGATGAAGCTGAACACGCGGAGGCCGCTGCCGAGGCTGAGCGCCGTGACCACGATGACGGCGCTCGTGGCGAGGAAGGCGTAGCCGGCGCGCATCCGTTGCTTCGATGCGATGACAAGCGCCGCGATGACAGCGATCGGCCAGATCTTCACCCACGTCGCGAGCGTGAGGATCACGGTGCCCCAGACCGGCCGGGTCCGCAGCCACAAAACGGCGAGGATGACGAGCGGGGCCGTGATCGAGTCGATCCTGGCGATCGCGATCGGACCGAGCAGCAGGAGGAAGGCCAGCCACCAGCCCGCGGCGAGGAGCGCGCGCGGCCCGCGGCGCCGGCCGGTCAGGGCCGCGAATGCGACCGCGTTGAGGAGGGTGACGATGCCGAGCCAGGTCGCCGTGTACGAGGCGGTGCCGAAGGCGAGGGCCGCGAAGATCGGCACGACGGCGAGCAGGGGGTAGACGAAGGGCGCGGTGATGCCGACGAGGGCCACTCCGCTCGCGGCGTCGGTCGCCCAGCCGAGGTAGACGACGTCGACATCGCCGAGCGGCCAGCCGATCGCGGCGAAGCAGATGTAGACGAGCCAGGCGTGCACAGCGATGAATCCGGCCCAGAGCAGGATGCGCAGGCTCGGCCCCGACGCGAACCGCACCGGTGGTTTCGGGGGGAGGGAATCGGGCACGTTCCACTTTCCCACACCCCGGTGTTCTTAACGAGACCGTCACATTCGCTGGTGGGTGCCGACGACCGCGAAAACATGCGTCATGATGGCCAGAGACAGTCATCTCGAGGAGTGGTCAATATGGTGAATCGCCGCAGGTCCCGTCACATTTTTGTGCTCGCCCTCTCCGTGGCGGGTGCGCTCCTGTTGAGCGCCTGTTCGGCAGCGAGCCCCACCCAGGGCAGCGCCCCGTCCACGAACGCGGGATCGCTGAGCTCCCCCGATCCCACGTCGTACCTCACACCGGGCAAGCTCACGATCGGAACCGGGGAACCCGCGTACTTCCCCTGGGTTATCGACGACTCACCAGCATCCGGCAAGGGCTTCGAAGCCGCCGTCGCCTACGCCGTCGCCGGCAAGCTCGGCTTCGCGAAGGAGAACGTGACCTGGGTGCGGAGCACCTTCGACGAGGCGATCGCTCCGGGGCCGAAGGCCTTCGACTTCAACCTGCAGCAGTTCTCGATCACGGCCGAGCGCGCCCAGCAGGTCGACTTCTCCTCTCCGTACTACGAGACCACCCAGGCCGTGATCACCGTCAGCACCTCTCCGGCGGCCGCCGTGACCTCGCTCGCCGGACTCAAGAGTCTCCTGATCGGGGCCGCGACCGGCACGACGAGCTTCACGGAAGCGGAGAAGCTGATCGCACCGACCCAGGGCGTGCAGGCGTTCAACACGAACGACGACGCGAAGCTCGCACTGCAGAACGGCACCGTCGACGCGATCGTCGTCGACCTCCCGACAGCGTTCTACCTCACCGGGGTCGAACTCGACGGCGGCACGATCATCGGGCAGCTGCCCGATGCCGCAGCGGGGTCCAGCAGCCAGACCCCCACCCCTGGCGCAACGCCCGGCGCCCAGGCGGGTACCGACGCATTCGGCCTCGTCCTCGCCAAGGACAGCCCACTCACCGCCGCCGTGAGCGCCGCCGTCGACGCCCTGCGCGCGGACGGAACCCTCGCGAACCTCGCCGATACCTGGCTCGCCGGCAACGCGGACGCGCCCGTCCTGAAGTGACACCGGAGGAAGGTCCAGTGGCCGGTCCCGACCTGGTCACCGACACGGTCACCGACACCGGTCGGCCGACGCGGCCGTCGAGCGCGGTCGAGCTCGGCCGCCGGGCGTACAGGCGCACGCAGACCGCCCGGTCTGTGCTGCTGAGCGCGGTGAGCACGGTCCTCTTCGCGATCGTGATCTGGGTGTTCGTGGTCAACACGCCGGGCTGGACCCGGGTACAGCAGTCCTTCTTCGACCCCGCCGTCGCGGTGAAGGCCTGGCCGCGCGTGTTCGAGGGACTGTTGCTCAACATCCGCGTGCTGCTCGTCGCCGCCGTCGGCGTGCTGATCGTGAGCCTGCTGCTCGCGACACTCCGCACCCTGCGCGGCGCGGTCTTCTTCCCGCTGCGCGCCCTCACCGCCGGGTACACCGACCTGTTCCGCGGGTTGCCGCTCATCATCGTGCTCTACCTCGTCGGCTTCGGGCTGCCCGGCCTCGGGGTGTTCCCGAAGCTGCCCTCGTATGTCTGGGGCACGATCGCACTCGTCCTGACGTACTCGGCCTATGTCGCCGAGGTGTGGCGCGCCGGGATCGAGGCGGTTCACCCCTCGCAGGTGCTCGCCGGTCGGTCGCTCGGCCTCAGCCACGGCCGCACCCTGCGCACGATCGTGCTGCCGCAAGCGCTCCGCAAGGTGACGCCGGCATTGATGAACGACTTCGTCGCGATGCAGAAGGACGTCGGCCTGATCAGCGTGCTCGGCGCCGTCGACGCGGTCAGGGCCGCCCAGATCGAGACGGCGGCGAGCTTCAACTTCACGCCGTACGTGCTCGCCGGGCTGCTTTTCGTGCTGCTCGCCCTGCCGATGATCCGCCTCACGGACTGGCTGTCCGCCCGGATGCGCCGCCGCGAGCAGGTCGGTGGGGTCGTATGAGCGAGGCAGCGGATGCCGTCGTTCCGGTCCTCCGGGTCGACGACGTCTACAAGAGCTTCGGCTCGGTTCCCGTGCTCCGCGGCATCGACCTCGTCGTGCACGAACACGAGGTCGTCGCACTGATCGGGGCGAGCGGGTCCGGCAAGTCGACCCTGCTCCGCGTGATCAACCTGCTCGAGCGCGTCGACGACGGGCAGGTCTGGCTCACCGGCCGGGACATCAGCGACCCGCGCGCGAACGCGGACGCCGTGCGCGCCAGGATCGGCGTGGTGTTCCAGCAGTTCAACCTCTTCCCGCACCTGAGCGTGCTCGACAACGTCACCCTCGCCAGCCGGATCGTGCACCGGGTGCCGCGCCGCACGGCCGAGGCGCGCGGCCTCGAGCTGCTCGACCAGATCGGCCTGTCCGCGAAGGCCCGCGACTTCCCCGACCGACTGTCCGGCGGCCAGCAGCAGCGTGCCGCGATCGTGCGGTCGATCATGACGAACCCCGAACTGCTCCTCCTCGACGAGGTGACGAGCGCGCTCGATCCCGAGCTCGTCGGCGAGGTCCTCGACCTCGTGCGGCAGCTCAAGCAGTCGGGAACGACGATCGTGATGGCGACCCACGAGATGGGCTTCGCGCGGGACGTCGCCGACCGGGTCGCGTTCATCGACGCCGGCCGGGTCCTCGAGTTCGGGCCGCCGGAGCAGGTCTTCGACGCCCCGCGCGAACCCCGCACCCGCGCCTTCCTCGCCCGCATCCCGCGCCGCTGATTCGATCCGGGTCAGGGGCGGAGGAGGGCCGCGATCGTCGCGGGGATGGCCTCGGCGACATCGAGGGCCACAAGCGGGCCGCCTGCGGACGCCCGGGCCGCCGCGAGGCCGTGCACGAGCGCCGCGGTCGCCGCGAGGGCGGCGCAGGCCTCGGCATCCGCTTCGAGCGCCGCGGCGTGGGTGGCGAAGAGTGCGCCGAGGATGCCCCCGAGCACGTCCCCCGCGCCGGCCGTCGCGAGCCACGGCGGGGCACCAGGCTCACGGTGAC
>NZ_JASJXJ010000036.1:0-27744 GCF_035018685.1 Cryobacterium sp. RTC2.1 | reverse complement strand
GCGGTGCACCGGGCGGTCAAGGCCGACCCCCGCAGCGACCCGGGAATTGCGCAGGGCCTCGCCGACGGCGCCGAGCAGGGCCGTCGCGGCTGCGGCCGTCACTACTGAGCGGTCGTCGAGGTCGGAGTTCACGACGGCGTCGGGCGTGATCTGCGCGGCGAGGGCTTCGAGTCGTCGGGTCAGTTCTGGGCCGGGGACGAGCTGCCCGGGGGCGCGGTCCCTGACCGCGTCGAGGCGCACAAGGGTGGTGGCGGCGTGCTCGGCGAGGGCCGCGGCAGGAATGCCGCCGCGGCCGGCCATCAACAGGGTGGAGATGACGCTGTCGTGCACGAGCGCGTCGATCGCCACGCGCTCGCGGCTGCGGGCCACTCCCGCCGCGGCGGCAGCGATGTCCGCCCGGGTGGCGACCGTCGCAGCGTCGACCCGGACGGCATTGCGGCGGGCCGCCATCATCAGCCCGAGGAAGACGCCCACGAGGAGCATCGAGTAGACGGCGTCTTCGAGGCCGACGAGGACCGGCCGGGGATCCGTCGATGTCGCGGCGCGGACGAGCCCGCTGAGCGCGCAGACGACGACGAGATAGGCCCAGCCGACGCGGTCGCGGGTGGCGACGCCGACGGCGAGGACGGGCACCCCGGTGAAGGTCAGGGCCCAGGGGATGTCCGCGCCGGCCGGGAGCGGCGTGGCCCGGAACGACAACCAGAAGACGAGGATGGCGAGGAACACGACACCCTCGGCGAGCGCGATCCGGCGCAGCAGCCTCAGCGACGCCCGCCGGGAGAGCACACCGAGCGCGACGGGCAGCCCGAAGACGAGGGCCCAGATCAGGATCGCGGGAAGGGGTCGCGGCGCCCAGACCTGACTGAGGAAGGAGCCCAGGCTGAGGAGGCAGAACACCACCGCGGTGGGACCGATCGACGTATAGAGCACCCGGGCGAGGCGCTCGGCGGCGGTCAGGCCGGCGAGCGGGCGCCGGCCGCGCCTCACGGCTGGCCGGGGACCGGCAGGATGCCGTCTTCGAGGGCCCGCTTGTACAGGTCGATCTTCGTGTTGGCCGGGCGTCCGACGCGCTGGTATTTCGAACGGACCCGGCGGATGTAGTCGATCACGGTCGCCTCGGCGAGGCCGGTGCGGGCGGCGACGAGCGGGGCCTTCGCGCCGGCCGCGTAGAGGGAGAGCACTTCGCGTTCCCGCGGGCTGAGCCCGGCGTCGTTGAGCTCGGGGTCGCCGTCGAGGGCGGCAGCCCACTCGGTCGAGGGGATCGGCTCCCCGGCGGCGGCGCGGAGCACCGCGTCGAGCAGCACCGCCGTCGGTTCGGACTTGCGCACCACGCCGAGCACCCCGCTGCGGGCGGCCGTGCGCATCAGCACGGCGTCGTCGCCCGCGGTGAAGGCGAGGACGGCCGAACCGGCGGAGCGCAGCCGGTCGACGTTGTCGCCGACGGCCGAATCGTCGGACAGCCGCAGGTCGAGGATCACGAGGTCGACCGGGTGGCTGGCCTGCGCGGTCGATTCGAGCAGTTCGGTCACCGAAGCGACCGTTGCGACGACCTGGATCTCCGGGAGCGCCCCGAAGAGGGCGGCGAAACCGCGCGCGACGATCTCGTGGTCATCGATCAAGGCAATGCGATAGCTGGGCACGAGAAACTTTCGGTCAGGCCGTACTGGGACGGCGCCTGCGGTGCGGTGAAGCTGGATGGTGTTCCTGCCGCCGGCGTGCGTGTTCGGGTGCCACCGGAAGTGACGGCTTTTCGACGGTGATGTGCTGGTCCTAGGGTGAAACCGGGGGAACGCGCCGGGGGGCATGTGGGGCGCTCGCAGTCTCGCCAGGGACGAGGTCTTCTGGAGAGACAGCCGGGCGCCCCCTCCCCTCGTTCATGGCCCGATGGCCGAGGCGCCCGCCGCTCTCCTCGAGGTAGCAGGAGCCGCACAGGGACTCATAGGTGACGAAGGCCCCGTCGATCGCGACCTGATCGCCAGCGAAGACGAAGCGCCCGTCGATCTTGCGGCCGTTGAAGACGGCCTTGCGCCCGCAGCGGCAGATGGTCTTGAGTTCTTCGAGGCTGTGCGCGATCTCGAGCAGGCGGCGGCTGCCGGGGAACGCGACGGTCTGGAAGTCGGTGCGGATCCCGTACGCCAGGACGGGGATGTTCTCGAGGATCGCGATGCGGAGCAAGTCGTCGACCTGGGCCTCGGTGAGGAACTGCGCCTCGTCGACGAGGAGGGCGCTGACGTCGAGCCCGTCGCGGGCGACGACCTGAGCGCGGTGCTCCTGGAAGAGGGCGTAGGCATCCGTCTCAGGGGTGAGCAGGAAGTCGACGCCGCGCGTCACGCCGAGGCGCGAGAGGATGCCCCGATCACCTTTGGTGTCGACAGACGGCTTGGCGAGCAGCACACGATGGCCGCGCTCCTCGTAGTTGTATGCGGCCTGGAGCATCGACGTGCTCTTGCCGCTGTTCATCGCTCCATAGCGAAAGTACAGTTTTGCCACGGTACCTGGAATCCCCCTCTGCGCCACCCGGCGCGTTCGTCTGCCCCGGGTCAGTTCAGCGTACTGGGCGTGCGACGCGTCGGCGTTCGGGGCCGTGTTCCGCGTCGAACTCGAGCGTCACGAGCGGACGACGACCGGATGCCCGGCTCGTGGAGACGCGCACCCGCCCGAACACCACGTGCAGGACGCCGAGGTAGGGCCGCAGCAGGGCGCGAACGGCCCGGGCGGGCAGGTCGATGCCGACCTGGATCGTGACCTGGTCGAGCCGGGGGGCGGATGCCGGGGCGCCGGCGCCCGGGGGCGTCTCGCGCCGGGGTCCGCGGTCGGGGATCGTGCGGAGCGGGGAGGTGCTCAGCGGGATCTCGGACGTCGTGGTGAGCGGCGACCGGGTCAGGGCCGGCCGCGGGGACCCGGTGCCGCGGAACTCGTCGCCCGCGGTGACCTGAACGACGAGGCTGCAGGGGTCGAAGCCCGGCGCCGAGCAGAGGGCGCCGAGCAGGGCCGCGGTCGCGGCGCGCTGGTCGGTATGGAAGGCGGCGGCGCGGCGGTCGGGATCGGCGACCACGAGCAGCGGGGTGATGCCGCGGGCCAGGAGTGCCGCGCGCTCCCTCGCGATGGCCGCGTCGAGCCAGGTCTTGTCGAGCTCGCGAAGGAGCGCCTTGCGCACGTCGGCGGCGAGCGCACCGGCCCGGGTGATGTCGGCCTTGGTGATCTCGCCGCGTTCGAGGACCTCGGTGAGCAGCGGGAGCACGCCAGCGGCGAGTTCGGTGCGCTGCTGCTCGACGACGGCCCTGACCACGCGGGCCCTGGTCTCCTCGGTGCGCTCGATGATCGCACGGCGGGCATCCGTCTGCCAGGCCAGCAGTGAACCAACGAGGCGACGGGAGTATGCGGCCCCGGCGAGCGCGGGAGCGAGGACCTGGGTGACCGCGACGGCCGCGAAGACGACGGGGGCGACGTCGATGGAGTGGAAGGGCGCCTGCACCCAGGTCACAGCGGCGACGACGAGCGCGAGGACCCCGGCGGAGGCCGCGATCTGGCGCCACGGCCGGTAGGGGGCGAGGCCGAGCAGGAGGAGGCCGATCGCGACGGGACCGAAGTCGTCCTGGATCAGGGCGTTGTGGTTCCAGCGGGAGGCCTGTTCGAGCAGGTAGGCGGCGAGGGCGAGCACGGCGATGGCCACGTGTGCGGCGGCGCGGAACGGTGCGTTTCTCGGGCGGGAGGCGAGGACGAGCAGGATCGCGGCGAGGGTGACGGCCGCGATCGCGAGGGAGCCCAGGAGCGCGTTGCCGGTCTGGCCGGCCTGGGTGATCGTGGCCGTGACTGCGGAGACCGTGACGATCGCGGCGATCGCCGGCGCGAGCGGCCACGCGGCGAGGGCTCCGAGCGGATCGAGTTGCTGCTGGGTCAGGGAGCTGCGGCTCATAGCGGCCAGCCGATCCCGGCGTCGCTCGCGGTGTCGCCGGCCGGATCGGATGCCGGGCCGCTTGCCGCACCGGTGCCGGGCCGTTCGACGGCGTCCCCGGGAGGCGCAGGCACCGTCAGGAGCACGGAGGTGCCCGCACCGGGACGGGTCATGATCGTGACAGAGCCGCCGAGGCGCTCGATGCGGCGGCGCACCGCCTGGCGAAGGCCGAGGCGGTCGGCGCCGGTCTCCGATTCCGTGAAGCCGCGGCCGGCATCCATCACCATCACGGAGAGATCGCGGTCGGTGGATTCGATGACGACCTCGGCTGAGACGATGCCGGCGTGCAGGATGACGTTGATCAGGCACTGCTGCACGGCGAGGCCGAGCTCGCGGTCGGCGACCGCGTCGAGGCGGCCGAGGGCGGCGCGCTCCCCCGTGACCTCGACGACGAGGCCGCGGTCACGGCAGCGTTCGATCGCGGAATAGACGGCACTGTCGAGCCAGCCGTCAGGTCCGGAAAGTCGCTCGTCGGAGTCGGTGAGCCAGCTGGTGCCGTGCAGGGTGTCCACGGTCTCACGGATGCCGGCGGCCAGGTGCGGGCCGAGTGGCCCGGGGTGGGCGTGCACGAGCGCGACAAGCTGGTTGAGCGTGGTGTCCTGGCTGAGGGCGACCGCGCGCACGTCGAGTTCGTGCCGCAGCAGCCGGGACTGGTCCTCCTGCAGCGCCCGGTGCATGGCGAGCTGGACGGGACGGTGCCTGCGCCGGCCGAGGCCACTCACGAGCATCACCCCGACGAGGAAGAGGTACGTCGACACCGTGAACGCATCGGGGTGATAGGGCACCCCGGTTTCGAGGGCGGCGAGGACGGTCACGGTTTCGGCGAGAATGAAGCCGGCGGTGCCCCAGAGTACGCCCACGAGGGCGCCCGTTCCGACGCCGCCGACCATCAGCAGCGCCATCTTCGGCATGGACACGAGAAAGACGTCCGAGCTGTGGAAGAGCTCGGGCAGCCCGAGCAGGGTGACGCTGACGACGTAGGTGACGACGGAGCCGACAAGAAGGTAGGCGACCGAGAGCAGCACGGTGCGGTGGCGGGACAGGAGGAAGAGGAGGATCGCCATGGAGAGGATCCCGATCAGGCTCACGCCGATCTGCGCGCTCGGGTGGCTGATGCCGAGAACGGCGATCGAGACGAGGGCACCGACCAGGCAGGTGAGGCCGAACCAGTGCGTGGCCTGGGCCAGGGCACGCCCGACCGAGGTGCCGACCAGATGGTCGGGGAGGCCTAGGGTCATTGCCGCTCCGTTCTCCGTCGATTATCGCATCCGGTGGAGCCCTTCTGGCGTGAACGGTCGCGAATCGAGGTTCGCGTGGGCGTTGAACGTCGATCTGCGACACCTCAGCCGGGGCGGGGGCGCAGCGAGGCATCCGCTGTGCGGAGCCGCAGTTCAGAACAGGGTCGGGTGCAGCTCAGGCGGGAGCTCGCCCGCAATGAGCAACCCCGGGCCGGGCACGGGCCGGCCAGGGAACGCAGGGACGGTGGGCGCGGGGCGGGCGAGCGCGCGGGAGCGGACGCCTCCGGTGACGGGATCCTCGAGCCCGTGCTCGAGCCCGTGCGCCCGGATCAGCGGCTTGATCCGGAGCGCGAGCCATTGCCGGTAGCCCTTGGGTGCGTAGGCGTTACGACCGTAGAGCTCGTGGTAGCGGGGCACGAGGTCGGGGTGGTCCCTCGCGAGCCACTGCATGAACCAGTCGCGCACCCCCGGCCGCAGGTGCAGCGCGGTGTACATCACGTCGGAGGCCCCGGCAGCCTTCGCCTGGCGGAGGGCGTCGTCGAGGTGCGCCCGGGTGTCGGTGAGGAACGGCAGGATCGGCATCATGAACACGGAGCAGCGCAGGCCGCGCTCCCGGATGGCGGTCACGGTGGCGAGGCGCGCCGCCGTGGATGGCGTGCCCGGCTCGACTGCTGACTGCAGTTCGTCGTCGTAGATCGCGATCGAGAGGGCGAGGTCGACGGGCACGAGCGTGCTCGCCTCCACGAGCAGATCGAGGTCGCGCCGGATCAGGGTGCCTTTGGTGAGGATCGAGAGCGGGGTGCCGGAGTCGGCGAGCGCCGCGATGACGCCCGGCATCAGCCGGTAGCGACCCTCTGCACGCTGGTAGGGATCGGTGTTGGTGCCGAGCGCGACGGCGTTGCGCTCCCAGGCGGGCCTGGCGAGCTCCTTGCGGAGAACCTCCGCGACGTTGACCTTCACGATGATCTCGTTGTCGAAGTCCTTGCCGGCGTCGAGGTCGAGGTACGTGTGCGTGTTGCGGGCAAAACAGTATGTGCACGCATGGGAGCAGCCTCGGTAGGGGTTGATCGTCCAGCCGAACGGCATGGCACTCTGGCCGGGCACCCGATTGAGCGCGGACTTGGCCAGGATCTCGTGGAAGGTGATCCCCGCGAACTCGGGGGTGCGCACGCTCCGCACCAGGTTGTTCAGCCGGGCAAGACCGGGAAGCGCGCCCGCCTGTTCCGTCGTGAGTTCCTGCCCGCTCCACCGCATGCATACATTCGAACACACGTTCGATACCTGCGCAAGGGTGATGCGGCATCCGCCCTCACCGATTCGACGGAGATCGTGCCCGACTCCGTCGGACCGGTCAGGGGTTGGTGAGGTGCAGGGTCGCGGCGGTCGCGGCGAGGGAGGCTGCGGCGCGGGCGGGGTCGTCCGACAGGGTCGTGCCGAGGCTCGGGATCAGTTCGCGGAGTCGCGGTTCCCAGGCCGGGTACTGCTCGGGGAAGCAGCGCTTGAGCAGGTCGACCATGATCGGAGCCGCGGTCGATGCCCCGGGGGATGCCCCGAGCAGGCCGGCGATGCTGCCGTCGGCCGAGGTGATGACCTCGGTTCCGAATTGCAGCACTCCGCCCTCCTTCGGGTCCTTCTTCATCACCTGGACACGCTGGCCCGCGGTGATGAGCTCCCAGTCGGCCATCTTCGCCGTCGGCATGAACTCCTGCAGGGCCTTGAGCTTGACGGTGCGGGACGCGAAGACCTCGCCGAAGAGGTACTTCATCAGGCCGACGTTGTGCCGGGCGACGGCGAGCATCGGGCCGATGTTGTGCCCACGGACAGAGAAGGGGAGGTCGAACCAGGTGCTCGACTTGAGGAACTTGGGGGTGAACCCCGCGAAGGGCCCGAACAGCAGCGAGGCCTCCCCCTCGACGTGGCGGGTGTCGAGGTGCGGGACCGACATCGGCGGGGCGCCGACGGCGGCCTTGCCGTAGACCTTGGCCTGGTGCTGGGCGACGACCGCGGGATTGGTCGTGCGCAGGAACTGGCCGCTGATCGGGAAGCCGCCGAAACCCCGTGCCTCGGGGATGCCGCTCTGCTGCAGCAGGGCGAGCGCGCCGCCGCCGGCACCCACGAACACGAAGCGGGCCTTCACAATGCTGGGGTGCCCGCCGACGAGGCGCCGGAGGTTCAGCCGCCAGGTGCCGTCCGTCAGCTTCTTCAGGCCGGTGACCTGCTGGTTGACGTGGACGCCGACACCCTTGGCTGCGAGGTCGTCGAAGAGGTAGCGGGTGAGTGCGCCGAAGTCGACATCGGTGCCCGAGGCGATCCGGGTCGCGGCGATGCGCTGGTTCTTCGGGCGGTTCTTCGTCAGCAGCGGGGTCCAGGTGCCGATGACGGCCGGGTCTTCGCTGTATTCCATCCCGTGGAAGAGCGGCTGGTCCTTGAGCGCCGCGAACCGTTTGCGCAGGTATTCGACGTTGGACTTGCCGTGCACGAACGTCATGTGCGGCGTCGAGTTGATGAACTTCGTCGGTTCGGGCAGAACGCCGTCGATGACCAGGGACGACCAGAGCTGGCGGCTGATCTGGAACTGCTCATTGATGCTCACGGCCTTGTCGGCGGTGACGCTTCCGTCGCTCGCCTGGGGCATGTAGTTGAGCTCGCACAGGGCAGCGTGACCGGTCCCCGCGTTGTTCCAGGGGTTCGAGCTCTCCTGGGCGACCTCGCCGAGGCGCTCGTAGACCTCGATACTCCAGTCGGGCTGCACCTGTTTGATCAAGGTGCCGAGAGTGGCGCTCATGACGCCGCCACCAATAAGTACGACATCAACCTGCGCCATTGGATTCACACGTTCGAGTGTAACGCCGCGCGCACGGGCGCCTGACCGCGTCCGATACCGCCGATCACCCCGGACTGGGGGCGAAATGGGACACCAAAACGGAACAAAGATCCGTCAGACGATACTCCTGCGTAACATATCTGTATAACCCCCCCGATAGGGTGGGTTCGTGCATTCGTCCGGCTCGCGTACAGGTCTCGTCCTCGGCATCATCGCCCTGGCGGTCCCCGTGCTTGCCCTCGGCACCTTCGTCAGCGCTTTCGCCCTGCAGGTACCGGGAGGTCAGACCGTGAACCCGCTGGCGACCACATCGTTCTACGTGAATCCGTCCTCCTCGGCGGCGCAGGCAGCAGCGGATGCAGCCGAAAGGTCCGGGGCGACCTCGGCCGAGGCGACGGCGCTGAGCCGGCTCGCCGCCCAGCCCGCGGCGATCTGGCTGACGCCGGAGAAGTATCCGCTCGACACGGTCGGCGAAGAGGTCGCGACCATCACAGATGCCGCGATCAAGGACGGGAAGACCGCCGTCTTCGTTCTCTATGGAATCCCCAACCGGGACTGCGGCAACTTCTCCTCCGGCGGACTCTCGGTGCTCGAATACCCCGGCTGGGTGCAGGCGATCGCGACGAGCCTGACGTTGCGCGAGGCCGTCGTGATCCTCGAGCCCGATGCCCTCTCCCTCGCCACCCAGTGCAACAACGTCGAGGAGCGGGTTCACGAGGTGCACACCGCGGTCGACCTCCTCGCACCCACGCGCGCAACGGTCTATCTCGACGCCGGCCACTCCGAATGGATCGCCCCGTCCGCGATGGCCGGGCTGCTCAACCGCTCGGGCATCGCCTCCGTGCGCGGTTTCGCGACGAACGTGTCCAACTACATGGACTCCGCGGCCGAGCACGCGTATGCACAGCAGGTCTCCGACCTCACCAACGGCGCCCACTACGTGATCGACACCTCCCGCAACGGTGCGGGCTCGAACGGCGAGTGGTGCAATCCCCCCGGCCGCGCCCTCGGCGTCCTCCCCTCCGTCGTCTCAAACCAGGGCGCCCAGGATGCGAACCTCTGGATCAAGCAGCCGGGCGAGAGCGACGGAACCTGCAATGGCGGCCCCACGGCAGGGGACTGGTGGAACGCCCAGGCACTCGCGCTCACCAAGGCCGCCGGATGGTAAGCCCCGGTGCCGCCGGCACTCCCCTCGACAGCACACCGTTCATTGTTCGTTTTCGGTCGCAGGCCGAAGCAGCTAGGAGATAGATCATGGAAACAACGGAGAGTGAGCGGCGCGTTGCTGTCATCATCGAGGACGACGACGATATCCGTCATCTCCTCGAGGCCGTGCTGACCCAGGCCGGTTTCGACGCAATCGCGACGAGCAACGGTGTCGACGGCGTGCGCGCGGTGCGGGCGTACGACCCGATCGTCACGACCCTCGACGTGAGCATGCCGGGTATGGACGGCCTCGAGACCGCGAAGCGCATTCGCGCCTTCAGCTCGACCTACATCGTGATGCTCACCGCGCGCGACGAGGAAATCGACACCCTGCAGGGCCTCGAGGCCGGCGCAGACGACTATATGACCAAGCCGTTCCGCCCGCGCGAATTGCGCGCCAGGATCGACGCCATGATGCGTCGTCCCCGTCAGGCCCTCGTCTCACCGTCTTCGACCTATGCGGATGCCCCGTCTGCGGACGCTTCCGACGACTCCGGCTTCCCGGCAGCGCCGGCCGAGTATGCGACCTCAGAGCACGCCACCACCGACTACGCGCAGGCCGCATCCGCGCCGGAATACGCGCAGGCTCCTCCGGTCGAGTACCGGCCGGCCGCAGCGGCTCCGCACTACCAGCAGCCGCCCGTTGCGCAGCCGACGACCTACCAGCAGGCCCCGCAGCAGCCGCAGGCACCGCAGTACCAGCAGGCGCCGCCCGCGCAGTACCAGCAGGCGCCACTGCAGCAGGCCGCGCCGCCCGTGCAGTATCAGCAGGCCCCACCGCCCGGATACGTCCCCGGGCCGTCCGGCTGGGTCCCCGCCCCGGTCGAGTATGCGCCGGCGCCCCCGCAGGGCTGGGCGCCCGCCCCGACGCCCGAGGCTCCCCCGGTGGCCCAGCCGCAGGCATCGGCCCCCTCGAACGCGCTCGCACTCATCGCGCCGCAGCCCGCCGTTCCGGACGCCGCGGACTGGATGGAGCACAACGGCCTGCGCCTGAGCCCGGAAATGCGTCTCGCGGTACTCGGCACGGCGGAGCTCGACCTCACCCGCACCGAATTCGACCTGCTCGCCGCGTTGCTCGACTCCAAGCGCCGCGTGCGCAGCAAGGCGGACCTCGCGCTCCTCCTGCGCGGCGAAAGCTACGTGACCGCGTACTACGTGAACGAGGCCGACAAGCGTGCCGTCGAAGCGCACATGGGCAACCTGCGCCGCAAGCTCGGCGACAGCCTCACCACCCCGCGCTGGCTCGAGACCGTGCGCGGCGTCGGTTACCGGCTGGCGGCTTCCGAAGACGACTGAGGCCCGGCTCTCCGCCGGAACTCCGCAGGGGCGGGCCCGAGGCTCGTCCCTGTTTCAGTGCGCGTGCGTCGCGGGGAATTCCCAGCGCCGCGGCGGAACCGCACGGTCGCCGAACTGGGACTGCTGCTCATACTGAGCCTGCTGTTGCCCCTGTTGAGCCTGCCAGGCCTTCTGGGCGCGCTCGGCGTCTTCTGCCCTGGTCGTCAGCACGGCGAGCTCGGCACAGGTGGCTTCGCCGACCTCGACAAGCCGCCGCATGTGTTGCAGGCAGCCCGGCAGATCATTGCGCGAGAGCGCACTGTGCACGAGGGCAGCGGTCGCTTCGAGCACGACGGCTCCCACCATCGTGCTCGTCGAACGGATGCTGAGGAGGACGACGTGCGCCTCTTCCAGGTCAGGCCGGGCGAGGGACTCCGCAAGCCGCTCGGCCCGGCTGGGCCAGAGGGCGACGAAGTCGCGCAGGAATCGGTGGCGCAGCGAGGTATCGCCGCCCACCTGGTTGAGCAGCGTCTCGAGCGCCCCGTCTTCGAGTAGGGCGATCACACCCGGTAGCCCCGGTGACGTTTGACGAGTGTGCCGAACATGGTGAGGGTCTGGATGATGGTGGTGACGCCGAGGATCGGCCAGCCGATCCAGAGGACCGTCGACTGCGCCACCACGGGCAGCTGTAGCCAGATGAACACGAGCGCGGCGAAGAAGGCCGTCGCGAAGATGAGCGGGAAAAGGAAGGCGTTTCCGGAGCCGCGCTCTGCCTTGGCCTGCTCCGCCCAGTTGTCGACCTGCTTGTTGCTCGCGAACTTCGTCCAGGCCCTGAGGAAGTGTCCGATTCGCACCCACATGTAGATCTCCGCGGGGAACCAGGCCAGCGCGAAGAAGAAGTCCCGCCCGTTGCGGTTCTTCATCGACCAGGCCGTGCGGAAGTTGAGCAGCAGTGCGACGAGCGGCGGGATCAGCCAGACCGGGCTGAACACGAAGGCGCCGATCGACAGGGATGCGGCGAGCAGGATGATGAACAGACCACGGGTGACGATGTTGACGGCCATCGAGAAGTTCTCGATCCAGCGGAGCCGGAGGTTGGGGTGGAAGGGCTGCCCCTTCGTGTCGCCGCGCTGGCCGGGCCACATCAGCTCGATGGCGCCGAAGTTCCATTTGACCTGCTGGGCGTCGAGGCCGCGCAGGGTCGTCATGCCGCCGACGTTGGCGCGGGCCTGGGCGCTGATCTTGGTCAGGTAGCCGGCGCTCTTGATCTGCAGGGAGAGGAGGGAGTCCTCGACCTCGCTGTCCTTCACCCACGGAGTGGACTGCTTGCTGTCGATCATGACTTCCTGGAGGGTCCGGATCGAGAAGATCGAGAACTGCCCGCCGAGGACGGCCATGTTGCGGCCGCGGAGCATGTTCTGCATGTTGAAGGCGGCGAACTGGGTGCGCTGGCCGGCGATGAGGAACTTACCCATCGTGCCGTCGATCTGGCTGTCGTCGATGCTGTAAATGGCGGAGATGCCGCCGACGCGGGTGTCGGAGGAGATCTCGGCCTCGAGGTGCCAGACCGCCCGGGGGTCTGCGGTGGTGTCGCCGTCGACGCCGAGGAGGTAGTCGCAGCCCTCGATGAGCGAGAAGCCGTAGTTGAGCGCCCCGACCTTCTTGTCCGGGTTCTCCCCGATGTCGTGGATGAAGATCTCGGTGAACTGCTCGACACCGTCGGTCATCCGCATGTGCGGGCCGGCGTAGTGGCTGGCGATCTCGACCGTGTCGTCCGTCGTGTTGTTCACGACGACGTGGATCACGTCGGGAAGACGGGTCTGGGCGAGCAGGGAATCCAGGACTGAAGCGATGGAGTCCGCTTCGTTGTACGCAGGAACGATGCACCCGATGGTCGGGCGGAACACGGGCAGAGCGTCGACGATTTCCGTGAAATCGTTCGCGTAGGCCGCGAGGGAAGGGTCAACCGGGGGCTGGGCCTTGACATACGGGGAATTCTGGGGGTTCTCGTTCACAGGTCTTACTCTCCCATCCGAACCGCAACTTTTGCCACACCCCCGGTCAAGGTCTCCGCAAGATAAGCTCAAGCGCAGCCCCCCTGTTCGGGCTTGAACCACGATCCACGGGAGTCCTCATGCCTGCTCGTTCCCTCTCACGAGTGCTTCCCGCGCTCGGTCTGGGTCTTCTGCTCACAGCGTCTCTGAGCGGATGCGGCCAGGCACCCTGGTCGACGGGTCTCGCCTCGAGCACGCCGACGGCCACCTTCTCGGTGGCCCCGATCATTCCGGTGATCAATGACCTCGCGACCGGTTCGACGACCCGCAACCTCAAGGCCGGCGATGTCACCCTCGCCGTGAACTACTGGTCGACGCTCAACATCGGCGAATGGACACCCTCCGCGAACAAGCCGATCAGCTTTTCTCTGATCGGAACCCTCGGAACGGACGACGGCCAGGCCGTCTACCTCTCCCGGGTGAGCGTCGCCGCGTCCGTGAAGGGCCCCAGCGGCCCCCTGACCGCCCCGCCCGCCTCGGTCGACCAGGCCTCGATCGCGCCCGGCTACCTGATCAAGACGCCGTACAGCTACAGCCAGACGTTCATCCTGCCCGCGGTCGACCCCGCTGCGACGAGCATCACGCTCGCATTCACCTACGAGGTCCTCGTGCAGTCGACGCCGACCTCGGCGGCATTCGCCAAGTCGACGGCGAGCGACGAGATCACCGTCGCGCTCACCCCCGCCGGATAGCCGCCGGTCGGCCGGCTTCCGCGACTCGGTCCGTCGGGTCTCAGGCCGCTTCGGAGACGACCGTGATGTCGTTGCCACCGCCGCGCTTGAGCGTGCGGATGGCCTCGGTGACGGCCGACGTGAGCACGCCGAGCTCGTAGCCGTGGTCGAAGGTGTCCGCGATGGCGAAACTCGCGGTCAGGCGGATGCGATAGGAGTCCGTGACCGGTTCGTCGACGAGCGCGGTCTGGATGCGTTCGGTGATGCTCCGGGCCTCCGTTGCGGACGAGACACTGACGAGAATGAGGAAGCTGCCGGCGGCGGGGTGCCCGATCAGGGCCATCACGGGCGCGCTGTACCGCAGAGTCTGGGCGAACCGGGCGATGGCCGCGTCACCTGCGGCGCGCCCGAAGGCGGTGTTGATCTCCGGGAGGTTGTCGATGTCGGCACCGATCACGGCGAGTCCGAGCTGCCAGCGGTCGGCCCTCTCGATGTGGTCGGTCGCCGCCTGCACGAAGGCACCCGACGTCATCACGCCCGCCGCAGAGTGGATGCCATCGGTGAAGTCCCCGACGGCGTTGTTGCCGAGCTTCTCGGCGCGGAGGATCGAAATGGCGATGGAACCGACCACGATCAGGGACATGTTGACGATCGACGCAGATCCTGTTCCGAAGAACCGGGAGAAGTCCGGGTGGTCGTGGCCGAGCACGATCAGGGCGACCACCCGCGCCGACGTGTAGACCGTCACGATCCAGAGGCTCAGACCCAGAATCCTGCCGTTGATGTTCCTGCCGAGCCTGCCCCGCAGCGCCTCAGAACCGCCCAGGGCGCCGAAGGCGGCCATGGCCGCCCAGGTCACCCCTGAGGCGCCCCAGCCGTCGCCGCCCGGCGCAGTGACGAGCGTCCAGATCGCGACGACCGCTCCGGCCGCTCCGACGGTCCACAGCAGGGACTCCCGCGAGTTGTAGAGGCGGGAACCGCTCCAGAACGCCCCGGACAGCACGACGAGGCCGACGTTGCCGACCAGGAGACCCCACCAGTTCGATGCCCCGATGATCGCCACGCCGTAGCCGAAGGCCACGGCGATCCCTGCGATGAAGGCGAGGCTCCAGAGCTTGCCCGCCGCGTCATTGCGGTTGAGGGCCGTGTTCAGGATGAACGACACCCCGCAGAGCACGACGATGAGCGCGCTGACGATAAAGAGCGTGGTCGAGTCCAAGTGCTGGGCCCCCTTCTGAGGGCAGTCTATCGGCTGGCGACGGGCGTCAGGGGTAGCGTGAAGACCGCCACCGAGCCTTTGCCCTTGGTGGATTCGAGGCGCAGGTCGCCCCCGTGCTTGCGCATGATGTCCCTGCTGATGCTCAGCCCGAGCCCGGTGCCGTGCACGCTCGAATTCCGTACCGAGTCCGCACGGTAGAACCTGTCGAACAGTTTGGTCTGTTCCTCGGCGGTCATCCCCCTGCCGGTATCCGAGATCCGCAGTTCCGCCAGCCCGTCGGCGACGGCCAGCGTGACCCCGATCCGCCCGGACTCGACGTTGTACTTGATCGCATTCGAGAGGACGTTGTCGACGACCTGCCGCAAGCGGAACGCATCCGCTTCGACCGTGACGGCGGGAAGGGCCTCGACATCGAACCCGATCGTGCGTTTGGAGGCCGAAGGGCCGGCGGACTCGAGAGCGTCCGCGACGATCCCGGCCAGGTCGCACGGGGCGACGTTGAGCGGAGGCTCGTGCTTCGAATCACTCGCGTCGGTGAGCAGCCCTGAGACCATCTCGAGCAGTCGGTCGGAGTTCTTCGACGCGACCTCGAGCATGCCCCTGGTCGACGGGTCGAGACGTTCGTCATCGAGAGCGAGTTCGAGGTAGCCGAGGATGGACGTGAGCGGTGTGCGCAACTCGTGGGACACCGAGGCGACGAGGTCGTCGCGGGCCTGGATCGCCCTGACTTCCGCGGTCACGTCGCGCGAGACCATGACGCCGCCGTCGTAGTCGCCGTTCTCGTCGGTGATCGGTCGCGCGGAGACCAGGAGGGCAGCCTGCTGCTGGCCGGGTTCGCCGACCCAGACGGTGAGGCGGTCGATGGTCTCCCCGCGGAGCGCCCGGGAGTACGGCCGGTCCAGCTCGTCGTACGGGGTCACCCTGTCTTCGTGGAACACCGTGCTGACGACTGCCGGCCGGTTGTCTGTCGTGCCATAGAGGGCGAGCAGCTCGCGCTGCGCACGGTTCAGGAAATTCGCCGTGGAGGCGCGGTCGAATCCGACGACCCCGAAGTCCACAGCGTTGAAGAGTTCGTCGAGGGTCTGCTCCTGGCGGCGTGAACGTCGCAGGGCCGACTCGAACAGGCCGGCCTGCTGGGTGAGGAGCACCCGCTGCGCCGCGGCGCGCTTGGTCGTCAGGTGCGTGGTCACCGCGACGAAGCCCAGCATGGTCGGTATCATCGCGAGCTGGGGAACGTCGGCCAGGGAAATGGGCACGGAACGGAACAGGGTCCCGCCCCAGATCATGACGGCCGCCAGGATGACGCTCCCCGTCGCACCCCGCGCTCCGAAGTGCGTCGACAGCCAGATCACGGGAAGCACCAGGAGGAAACTCGCGCCGATCGCGGTCGCGGCCTGCCAGATCAGCACGATCGCGATGATGTCGACCACGGGAAGCAGGACGATCCAGTACTTGGAGTGGTCGCTCCACGTGACGAGGGCGCTGATGGCCGTGACGATGAAGATCAGGAGTACGCCGAGGAAGAACATCGGGGAGCTCAGCCGCTGGATCGCGGTGAGCCCGGTGACAGCGACGAGGAAGAGGGTCGCCCCGGCGAGGAGAAGCTGGGAGAGGAAGACGGAACGGTCGAGGCGCGACAGATTCGACCTCACCGCTCGGTCCATCCCGGTCTCACTCATGGACTGAGACTATCGGTCAGGTCGCCGGGGCTGCAGCAGGAGTCTCTGCTCCGACGGTTGGACCGATCGGGAGGTCGCCAGCGGGGACGACCGCTGCGGCTCCATAGCGCTCGAGACGGGACAGGGTCTTCTCAAAGCTCTCCGGAACGCCGTAGTGGAAGCCCTGGGCGCTGCGGATGCCGATGGCAGCGAGGTGCCTGACCATCGCCTCGTTCTCCACGCCCTCGACGATCATCGAGTATTCGAGGTTGTCGCCGAAGCCCTGCAGCGCGGTGAGCACCTCACGCTGGCGGATGTCGTCGAGGTCATCGACGAGGCTGCGATCGATCTTCAGGATATCCATGGGCATCCGCACGAGCGCGTCCACCGAGGAGTCCTGGGACCCGTAGTCGTCGAGGGCGATCAGCAGCCCCAGGTCGCGGAGCCGGTCGGCCTGCGAGCGGATGGCGGGGGTCACCCTGGCGACGGAACGCTCGTTGAGTTCGAGGCACAGCGAGATTCCCGGGTACCGTCCGGCGAGGTCTTCCATGAAGGTGCCGACCCGGTCGGGCACGATCTGCCCGGCCTCGACGTTGATGGCCATGCAGGTGACCCGGGGTTCGACGAGGCGGAAGTCGGCGGCCGCGGCCATGGCCTTCACGGCGACCTGCCGGGTGAGGGCGTCCATCCGGCCGAGTCCCTTGGCCTTCTCCACGATGGACGGCGGCGAAAGCGGGCCGAGAACGGGGTCGTTGTAGCGGACAAGTGCCTCGAACGCCCAGATCTGGCCCGTTACGAGGCTGACGATCGGCTGGAACGCGAGTTCGAGGAGGTCCTCGTCGATGGCGTGCGCGATGATGTCGTTGATCTGGGAGGAGCGGTGGCTCGAGATGTTGATGCTGCTCTCGTTGGCCGGTCCGCCGCGTCGCCGCGACTTCTTGATCGCGAGCATGGCCCGGTCGGCGTCCTGCACGAGCTGGGAGACATCCGTCTCCCGGTGGGCCGAATAGGCGAGGCCGATGCTGAGCGTCGGGGTGTAGCTGCTCGAGCCGAGGGTGAGCGGCTGCACGGAGGTCTCGAGGATGCGTTCGGCGATCTCCTTCGCCTCGCCGAGAGAGGCCAGGTGAGTGAGGATCACGACGAATTCGTCACCGCCGACGCGAGCGACGACGTCGCTCGGTCGCACGACCATGCGCAGCCTGCGGCCGAGTTCCCTGAGCAGGTCGTCTCCGCTCTGGTGCCCGTGCCGGTCATTGAGGCGCTTGAAGTCATCGAGGTCCAGGAACAGGACGGCGAGGGCCTCCGAGTAGTCACGGTGGTCGTTGATGTTCGCGAGCGCCGTCTGGAAGGCCCGGTAGTTCGGCAGGCCGGTGAGGGGGTCGGTGTTGGCGCGGGCGGTGAGGCCGCCGATGTTGTAGTGGGCGCTCATCGCGAGTTCGGCCGCGCGGGCGAGGGCGTTGAGTGCGCTCCTGTCGTCGGCGGTGAAGACGCCACCCATCGGCTCGCGGCCCGCGACGACGAACCGGGTGTCGGACTCGGACAGCAGGATGGGGGCGCTGATCTCCCCGACGCGCGCCGCGTGGTCGCGCACGGCGACGTACTCGACGCCGATGGTCGTCCGCACGGCCTCGTGAAGCAGTGCGAGGACCCGGGAGGTCGCCTCGGCATCGTCCTCAGGCCCGGACTGGACACGGCCGGCGGAGATGTCCTCGCGCCCGGCGGCGCCGAGCGCCGCAGCGCCCGTGATGAGACCGGTGAGCCGGCTGCGCATCGTGACGACGCGGCCGATGAGCTTGATCCCGACGCCGGCGAGAGTGAAGGCGAGCAGGGTTGCGATCACGAACACGATCGGGTCCCGGCTGACGGCCAGGCCTGCGTCGTGGAAGACCACGACGAGCGCGGACAGGAGTGCGCAGCCGAGCACCATCAGCGCCAGCCGCGCCGGCGCGATCAGGGGGCCGGTGCGGTTCGCGATCGGCCGGACCAACACCATCCGCAGGTATTCGATGATCGCCACGAGCGCGACATACGCGGCGCCGGCGCAACCGGCGGCGAGATAACTGGGGAGGCCGAAGGCGGTCGCGCCTGCGAGGACGGCGACGGCCGCGGCACTGCCGGTTCCCGCGAGTCCGGCACTGTAGAGGGCGACGTCGACGCGTCGGGAGCGCACCAGGACGATGAGCAGCACTCCGAGGACGATGGCGCCGGCCGCGGCCAGCGGGCTGACGACGGTGTAGAGCACGGGCAGCACCAGGATGGGCAGGCTCACGACGGGGCTGCGATGCCGTTCAGGGCCCAGGCGCACCCAGCAGACGTTGAGCGCTGCGGCGCAGAAGACACCAGTGGCGGCGACCCACCAGGCGGACCCCGGCTGACCGGTCAGCGACAGGATCGCGGAGACCACGACGACGCCGGCGATGGTCGCGAAGAGTGCGATGATCACGCGCCGCACGCCCTCTGAAACGCGATACCCGCCCATGGTGTTCCACAGTAGTGCACGCGGTCCGGCGGTCGCCTCCGCGACCGGAAAAGTCACCGTCGGTCAGGACGCGAGCAGGTCCGCGGCGACGAGTTCGGCGATCTGGACGGCGTTGAGCGCGGCGCCCTTGCGCAGGTTGTCGTTGGTGATGAACAGGGCCAGTCCACGCCCATCCGGCACTCCAGGGTCCTGGCGGACCCGACCGACGAAGCTCGGGTCCTTGCCCGCGGCCTCGAGCGGAGTGGGGACGTCCGTGAGCACGACGCCCGGAGCATCCTTGAGCAGCTCGAGCGCACGGGCGACCGAGAGCGGGTTCGCGAATTCGGCGTTGATGGACAGGGAGTGGCCCGTGAAGACCGGCACCCGCACGCAGGTACCCGAGACAAGCAGGTCGGGCAGTTCGAGGATCTTGCGGCTCTCGTTGCGCAGCTTCTTTTCCTCGTCCGTCTCGAAGAGTCCGTCGTCGACGATCGAACCGGCGAGCGGAACGACGTCGAAGGCGATCGGGCGCACGTACAGCACGGGTTCGGGCATCGGGACGGCGGACCCGTCGTGGACGAGCTGGAGGAGGTTGTCGCTGTGCGCGGCGGCGCGGATCTGGCTCGCCAGTTCCTGGGCACCGGCGAGCCCGCTGCCGGACACGGCCTGGTAGGTGCTCACGATCAGGCGCTGCAGCCCGGCTTCGTCGTGCAGGACCTTGAGCACCGGCATCGCGGCCATCGTGGTGCAGTTCGGGTTCGCGATGATGCCCTTGACCGCGTGGTGAATGGCTTCGGGGTTGACCTCGCTGACGACGAGGGGAACGTCGGGGTCCATCCGCCAGCCGGACGAGTTGTCGATCACGGTGACGCCGGCAGCGGCGAACCGGGGGGCCTGGACCTTGGACAGGGTCGCCCCGGCGGAGAAGATCGCGATGTCGAGCCCGGTCGGGTCGGCCGTCGCGGCGTCTTCGACGACGATCCGGTCGTCCTTCCACGGCAGGGTGGTTCCGGCCGAACGGGCAGAGGCGAAGTAGCGGATGCCCGCAACCGGGAAGTCCCGCTGCTCGAGCAGGTGCCGGACGACGGCGCCCACCTGGCCGGTTGCCCCGACGACTCCGATGTGGATTCCTGCTGTGCTGCTCACGGTTTCTTCCCTAGTATCTGTCTGTCGTGCTGTCTGACGGTCTGACTGCGGGTGACGCGGTGTGTGGCTCGGTTCCCGGCGATGCCGGGGCGGCGCGGCTCAGCGGCCGGTGCCGCCGTGCACGACGGCCTCGGCGTCGTCGTCGAGGTCGAACGCGGTGTGCACGACCCGGAGCGCCTCGTTGATGGTGTCCGCGCGGGTGACGACCGAGATGCGGATCTCGCTCGTCGAGATCATCTCGATGTTGATCCCGGCCTCGTAGAGTGCGGCGAACAGCTTCGCGGAGACACCGGTGTTGGTGCGCATGCCCGCGCCGACGAGGGCGAGCTTGCCGATCTGGTCGTCGTACTGCAGGCTCGCGAACCCGACGTTTCCGCGTTCGTTCGTCAGCGCGGTCAGGACCCGCTGTCCTTCCGACTTCGGAAGGGTGAAGGAGATGTCGGTCAGCCCGGTCGAGGCGGCGGACACGTTCTGGACGATCATGTCGACGTTGGCGTTGGTGTTCGCGACGATCTTGAAGATCTGCGCGGCCTTGCCGGGGATGTCGGGAACGCCGACGACGGTCACCTTCGCCTCGCTGAGGTCGGCGGCGATCCCGGCGATGATGGGCTCTTCCACTTTTTCTCCGATCAGGGATTCGGTCGTACTGGTAACGGGAGGCGTGCCGACGGTTCCATCCGGGAGCGCGGTCGCCGGGTCGGTCGTGTCGGGGTTGTACACGATCGTGCCGAGATTGTTGTTGAACGATGAGCGCACGTGCAGGGTCACCCCGTGCCTGCGGGCGTATTCCACCGCCCGGATGTAGAGGACCTTGGCGCCGGCGGCGGCGAGCTCGAGCATTTCCTCGCTCGAGATGCGGTCGAGCTTGTGCGCCCGGGGAACGACGCGCGGGTCCGCGGTGAACACGCCGTCGACATCCGTGTAGATCTCGCAAATGTCGGCGTTCAGGGCGGCGGCGAGGGCGACGGCCGTGGTGTCCGAGCCGCCGCGACCGAGGGTCGTGATGTCCATGGTGTCGCGATTGAAGCCCTGGAAGCCTGCGACGATCGCGACGGCGCCCTCGTCGAGAGCCGAGCGGATGCGACCGGGCGTGACGTCGACGATGCGCGCGGCGCCGTGGTGCGCGTCGGTGATCATGCCGGCCTGGCTGCCGGTGAAGGAGCGCGCGTCGTAGCCCATGCTCTTGATCGCCATGGCGAGAAGGGCCATGGAGATGCGTTCGCCTGCGGTGAGGAGCATGTCGAGCTCGCGCGGCGCCGGGATCGGGGTGACCTGGTGGGCGAGGTCGAGGAGCTCGTCCGTGGAGTCGCCCATCGCGGAGACGGCGACGACGACCTCGTTGCCGGCCTTGCGGGTGTCGACGATGCGCTTGGCGACGCGCTTGATGCTTTCGGCGTCTGCGACGGATGATCCGCCGAACTTCTGCACGATCAAGCTCACGTGGCGCTCCTGGGGGTTCGGGTCTGCGGGCATGGCGGGCATAGCCCCGTCTTCCATCCTAAATGCTGATGTATTCGGCACCGGCAATGTGACGCCGCGCACGCGGGCGTGGAGCCGGGGTCAGCTCGAGACGGTGCGGCGACCCTCGAAGGCACGGCCGAGGGTGACCTCGTCGGCGTACTCGAGGTCGCCACCGACGGGCAGGCCGGAGGCGAGCCGGGTGACCGTGATCTCGAGGGTCGTCAGCAGGCGCGACAGGTAGGCCGCCGTCGCCTCGCCCTCGAGGTTCGGGTCGGTCGCGATGATGACCTCCTGGACGGTGTTGTCGGAGAGGCGCTGCAGCAGCTGGCGGATGCGGAGCTGGTCTGGCCCGATGCCGTCGATGGGGCTGATCGCGCCACCGAGCACGTGGTAGAGCCCCTTGAACTCGCGGGTGCGCTCGATCGCCACGACGTCTTTGGCCTCTTCGACGACGCAGATCATCGCGGGATTGCGGCGCGGGTCGCGGCAGATCATGCACGTCGGCTGCTCGGAGACATTGCCGCAGATCTCGCAGAAGCGCACCTTGTCGCGCACCTCGAGGAGGACATTGGCGAGGTGGGTGACGTCGAAGCTCTCGGTCTGCAGAATGTGGAACGCGATACGCTGCGCGGACTTCGGCCCGATTCCGGGCAGGCGGCCGAGTTCGTCGATCAGTTCCTGGACGATTCCTTCGTACATGGGTCAGTCGCCTCTGGTTCGGGGTGCCGGTTCGTACGGCTGTTCTTCGAGGAAGGTCGCACCGAGGACCTCGCGGACGACGGATTCCCCGTAGCGCTGCTTCTCCTCGAAGGCCGGGCTGCGCCTGCCGTTCGGGCCGATGGTGTTCGGCCCGGTGTGGGTGACGTTGCGATCGACCGGTGCCGGCTGCGCCTGGGATGCGGGAGGCACCTGGCGCGCGGGCGACCGGTTCTGACCCTGTCTGGCCGAGCCCGCGTTGCGGTCCGGTGGGGTGTCCTCGTCCGGCGGCACGTCGCTGTCGTCGTACGGCGGCGGTTCGTCGTCGTATGGCGGTTCACCCTGTCGGGCAGCGGATGCCGTGGGGCCGGGCGCTGCCGGAGCCGAGGGTGCCGGTGTTGCCGCGTTCGGTGCAGCGGCGGCAGGGGCAGCGGTCGCGGCAGGTGCGGTCGCGGGGGCCGTCGCCCCGGTGGACGCGTCGCCCGCGCCCGGAATCGCGACGGTCGCCCAGGCGGTGACGGAGCCGGTCGGCTCGACGGGGGTGGACCGCGGTGCCGATGCCGGCTGAGCGGATGCCCGGGTCGGGGCGTTGGACCCTGCGGTGGCCGAGGGTCCGGTCGGTGATGCTGACGCGTCCGGGCGTCCGAACGGTGTGTCGGCTGCGCCGTCGCTCACCGCAGCGGCCGGCGGTGCGGCCTGCGACGCGGCGGCGGCAGGGCTCGATGTCTGTGGCTCTGGCGCGGGCGACGCACTGGGCACAGCTGACGGGCCGGCGACGGGGGTTGATGCCCCGGGCTCGGTGACCTTGGCGATGAGGCGCGGCGTGAAGCCGAGGACCGAATTGACCGCCCGTTTGAGGTAGTCGCCGACGCCCTCCCCCGGCGCGGCTGACTGCTTGAGGCCGGCGACGTCCTTCTGGCTCGGGAACGACAGCACGAGGAGGTCGCCGTCGCGGAATTCGAGCACGTTCGCCGTGTAGAGCACGAGCCACGCGCTCGTCTTGGCGGTCTGGACGGCCTCGAGGACCTCTGGCCAGGCGTCCTTGACCTGCTGGAACGTGACCGGCCCGATCGGGCGGGCCGCGGCAACGACGGCCGGCGCGACGGATGCCTGACCTGCCGGAGGGCTCGTGGGAACAGTGGAGACCGCGGGGGTCACGGGGGCTTCGGGCGCAGGCGCACCGCGATCGGCGACCGGCACGGGGCGTGCATCGGGGGCGTGCGAAGCATCCGTCGGAGACGAAACGGCGGGCGTCGCGGAGCTGGGAGCCACCGATGCGGCCGAGCTCGTATCGGCACCGCTTGTACCGACATCGCTTGCACCCACAGCGCTCGTACCAACACCGATGCGGCGCTCGAGCCGTTCCACGCGGGCGAGCGCGCCGCGGGTGGAGTCGTCGCTCGCGGGGATCAGCACGCGGGCGATCATGAGTTCGAGGTGCAGCCGGGGCGAGGTCGCGCCGGTCATCTCGGTGAGTGCGGTGTTGAGGATGTCGGCGGTGCGGGAGAGCTCGGCCGGGCCGAACTTGGCGGCCTGAACGGCCATCCGCTCGATCTCGTCTTGCGGAACCCCGCGGAGCACGGCGGACGCGCCCGCTGCGGAGGTTGCGGCGACGACGATGAGATCGCGCATGCGCTCGAGGAGGTCTTCGACGAAGCGGCGCGGGTCCTGGCCGGTCTGGATGACCCGGTCGACCGCGTCGAAGGCTGCGGCGGGGTCGCGGGCGGCGATCGCGTCGATCGACTCGTCGAGCAGGGACGCGCTCGTGTAGCCGAGGAGGGCGACCGCGCGGTCGTACTCCACGGAGTGGTCGTCGGAACCGGCCATGAGCTGGTCGAGGAGCGAGAGGGTGTCGCGGGGCGACCCGCCGCCGGCGCGGACGACGAGCGGAAGCACGCCGGGTGCGACGGCGACCTTCTCGCTCTCGCAGAGCGTCTGCACGTATTCGAGCATCGGGCCCGGCGGGACGAGCCGGAACGGGTAGTGGTGGGTGCGCGAGCGGATCGTGCCGATGACCTTCTCGGGCTCGGTCGTCGCGAAGATGAACTTCACGTGTTCCGGCGGCTCTTCGACGATCTTGAGCAGAGCGTTGAAGCCCTGCGGCGTGACCATGTGCGCCTCGTCGAGGATGAAGATCTTGTAGCGGTCGCGGGCGGGCGCGAAGATGGCGCGCTCCCGGATGTCGCGGGCGTCGTCGACGCCGTTGTGGCTCGCGGCATCGATCTCGACGACGTCGAGCGAGCCGCCACCGTCGCGGGAGAGCTCGACGCAGCTCGGGCAGACACCGCACGGGGTGTCGGTCGGGCCCTCTGCACAGTTGAGGCAGCGGGCGAGGATGCGCGCACTCGTGGTCTTGCCGCAGCCGCGGGGGCCGCTGAACAGGTACGCGTGGTTCACCCGATTCGTGCGCAGGGCCGTCATCAGGGGTTCGGTCACCTGGGACTGGCCGATCATCTCGGCAAAGGTCTCTGGCCGGTAGCGGCGATACAGGGCGGTAACCACGGATCAATCGTAGCCGGGACCGCTGACAGTCCCGCCCGGGGGCCGGGGTCCCGGGCGGAGACCGCTAGAAATCGGTGTGGCCGAGGTCGGGGCGGGAGACGAAGCGGGCCCGGGTGCTTCCGGTTCCGTGCAGGAACAGCACGAGGAGCTCATTGCGCTCCCGCAGCACCGGGCCCGGAACGTACAGGGTGGTCTGCGGTCCGCGGTCCCAGAACCGCCCGAGGTTGAACCCGTTGATCCAGGCCTGGCCCTTGCCCCAGCCTGCCGTGCTGAGGAAGAGGTCGCGTCCCTGCTCTGTGTCGAACGAGCCGCGCGCGAACGCGGGTCCGCTCAGCGAGCCGACCGGGGCCTCCACGGCGACCGTGTCCGCGGCGGGCTCGGCGGCCCGGAGCGAGTCGAAGGCGAATGTCAGATCGACGTCCAGGTCGGGATCGAGATCGCGCTCGCCGCCCCCGTCGGAGCATCGCGGATGCTGGGCGAAGAGCCGGCTACCGGCTGCGGCGAATCCGTCCAGGTCGAGGGGCAGCACCTGCCAGTTCCCGAGAGGCGCCCCGTCGAGGGTCGCCGGGCCGATCAGGCCCTTGTCCTCCCCGATTCTCGGGCCGTAGTTGACCCGGCCCTGGTCCTCGACGAGGAGGTCGAGCGTGGACCCCTTCGGCAGGCTGATCGACCGGTCGTGGTGGTCGCGCTGCAGAACGCCGACGGGATTGCCGTCGACGAACACCTGGGCGCGATCGCGGATCGCGCCGAAGGAGAGCAGATGTGCGCCGGGGGCCAGCCTGCTGCGGTACAGCGCGAATCCGGTGTACTGGCCGAGGGCATCCATGCTCGGCAGCCCCGGCACGGGTTCGGCGGCCGGGTCCGCCAGCTCGCGCAGAGCGTCCCAGAGCGTCACCGACTCATCGAGCTCGACCTCGAAGGCGGGCGCCGCCGGAACGGCTTCGGGCAGTTCGGCCGGCACCGGCCCGTACCGGGCGAGCACCTCGCGGAAGGCGAGGTATTTCTCCGTCACCTCCCCGCTCTCGGAGAGCGGAGCGTCGTAGTCGTAGGACGTGACCGTCGGCTGGAACACGCCCTTGTCGTTGGCGCCGTTGGTGAAGCCGAAATTGGTGCCGCCGGTGAACATGTAGAGCGACACGGAAGCGCCGGTGGCGAGCAGGGCGTCGAGCTCACGGGCCGAGTCCTCCGCGGAGGTGGTGTGGTGGTGGGCTCCCCAGTGGTCGAACCAGCCGTTCCAGAATTCGGCGCACATGAGCGGCCCCGTCGGCTGGTGGCGGCGCAGGGTCGCCAGTCGTTCGGTGGCCCGCGACCCGAACGAGCCGGTCTTGTGCAGGCCGGGAAGGCTGCCGTCGGTCAGCATCTGGTCGGTGGGCTGGTCGATCGTGGTGAGCGGCACCGTGATGCCGCCGGCCCGGTTGAGGTCGACGAGCGCACGCAGGTAGTCCTTGTCGGCGCCGTATGCGCCGTATTCGTTCTCGATCTGCACGAGGATGACGGGCCCGCCCCTGTCGATCTGACGGGAGGCCACGATCGGCAGCAGCTGCCCGAAGTATTCGGCGACCGCCGCGAGGTAGAGCGGTTCGTTGCGCCGCACGCCGACGGCCGGGTCGCGGAAAAGCCAGCCGGGCAGGCCGCCGTTGTCCCACTCGGCGCAGATGAAGGGGCCCGGCCGCACGATGGCGTACATCCCCTCCGCCGCGATGAGGTCGAGAAACCTGGCCAGGTCGAGCCCGGCATCGGTGCGGAACTGCCCGCGAACCGGCGAATGCGCGTTCCACGCCACGTAGGTCTCGATCGTGTTGAGCCCCATCAGCCAAGCCTTGTGGATCCGGTCCGCCCAGTGGTCCGGATGAACCCGGAAATAGTGGATGGCGCCGGCGAGCACCCGGAACGGCGTGCCGTCCAGGAGGAAGTCGGTCTCGCCGATCGCGAAGTCGGCCACGGTCACTCCCCCGCCCGCGGCCGGCTCAGCACGGCGACCCCGGTCGCCGGGAGGGTGAGCGAGCCGGCGGCCAGGGTGCTTCCTCCGAGATCGACGGCCGTGAGGCATCCATCGAACGGGGTGAGTGCCACCGTGACCGCATGCGCGGAATGGTTGATGTAGAAGAGGTACTCGAGGATGTCCGTCTCACGCACGGCGAGCTGGACAGTGCCGCGCACGTCGGAGGGCAGCGGTGAGACGATGCCGGCATCCGCGGCGAAGCGACCGACGAGGGCGACGAGGGCTTCCCTGTCGAGTACCGTCCCGACGAAGCTGGCCCGTCCGGCACCGACGGCACGGCCGGTGATGGCCGGCACGCCGGGGAACGGGCCGTCGTCGAAGCGCGCGAGCACGTCGACGTCGTTCCGCACGGTGACGTCGTGGGTGAGCAGCGTCCCTGTCGAGCCCGCGGGCAGGTCACCGGACAGCCCGACGGCCTGGCCGGCGAGCAGGCTGCCGAATTCCTCTGCGCGCACGCCGAGCAGCTCACGGAAGGCACCGGGGTAGCCGCCGGGGTGGATGTGGTCGTCGGCGTCGGCGATGCCGGAGAAGACGCCGACCGTGAGGTGGCCGCCACCGGTCACATAGCCGGTGAGCGCTTCCGCGAGGTCGGCCGTGACCACGTAGAGCATCGGGGCGATCACGAGGTCATAGCCGTCGAGGCCGGGTCCGTGCAGCACCGATCGGGCGGGAATGATGTCGGCCTGGAGCCCGTTCGCGAGCGCCGCGGCATACCAGGTCATCGCCTCGGCCTTGTAGCGCAGCAGCTCGGTGGGGTGCGAGTCGAGCTCGGAGGCCCACCACGAGTCCCAGTCGAAGAGGATGCCGATGCGGGCCTGCCGGGTCCGGCTTCCCGCGACCTCGGCGAGGCCGGCGAGGTCGCCGCCGAAGCGGGCGACCCTGCGGAAGACGGTGCTGTCTTCGCCCGCGTGCGGGAGCATCGCGGAGTGGAACTTCTCGGCGCCGGCCAGCGACTGTCGCCACTGGAAGAAGCAGACCGCGTCCGCGCCATGCGCGACGTGCGTGAGGCTGTCGCGGCGCAGCTGGCCGGGCGACTTCGCCTGGTTGACCGGCTGCCAGTTCACGGCGCTGGTGGAATGCTCCATCAGGAACCAGGGCGCACGATGCGCGATCTGGCCGGTCAGGTTGGCCGAGAACGACAGTTCCTCGAAGGCCTCCGGGTCTGCGACGAGCAGGTAGTGATCGTTGGAGACGATGTCGACCTCGTCGGCCCAGTCCGCGTAGTCCATGCCGCGGGTCTCCCCCATCACCATGAAGTTGGTGGTGATCGGAACCTCGGGAGTCGCCTGCCGCAGGATCTCGCGCTCGGCGACCAGGTAGTCCTTGAGTGCGTCGCTGGAGAACCGGGCGAAGTCGAGTTGCTGGGTGGGGTTCGGGTG
>NZ_JASJXJ010000035.1:0-27821 GCF_035018685.1 Cryobacterium sp. RTC2.1 | reverse complement strand
TGCTCGACGCCCGCCAGCCGTATACCCTCAGTCCCGCAGACCTCGCACCCGGGGCCAGGTCCGGCGTACCGGAGGTCGTCGCGCTGCACTCCGTGAGCGCCTCCGCGTTCTACCACGGCGCCGGCACCGGCTACCCCCCTCCCCCAACACCGCGCGCCGCCCCACATCCGCCCCTGACCGATTCGACGGACTTTTTCCGTTCGGAACCGGTTCAACCTCCGTCCCGCGTGCCAAAAACCCGAGAACTCCGTCGAATTGGTTCGCGCGGACTCCAGCGGGCGACCAGCCGGAAGGCATACAGTGGACGGATCGCTGGTGACGTGGTCCACAACCCGACGCCGTCGGACCGGTCGCTCACCCGCTCTGTTCCGGGGAGGTGCTGTGGTGTTCGACACGATCGCTGGACGGCAGGGACGACCCGTCCCCGCGGGGACCGGGCACCGGCATCCGCTTCTGCGCCGCTGGGTGATCGCCCTCGCCGTCGTCTACGTGGTCGCCCTCGCCCTGATCGCGTTCTGGCCGGTTCCGGTCGACCGTAACATCGACGGCCCGCTGCTGCACCTGATCAACTGGCTGCACCAGCACGGCGCCCCGGGCTGGTTCCGCTACAGCACGGTCGAGTTCGGCGCGAACATCGTGCTGTTCATCCCGGTCGGGGTGTTCATCGTGGTGCTCGCCGGCGCCCGGCGCTGGTGGTTGGCGATTCTCGTCGGGTTCGCCGCGAGCTGCACAATCGAGCTCTGCCAGCTGTTCTTCCTCTCGAACCGCTTCGCGACCCTCAACGACGTCATCGCCAACACGAGCGGGGCCGTCGTCGGCGCCCTCCTCGGCCTCGTGCTGCTGATCCTCGCCGAGATCGCCCGCCCGCGCACCCACGCTGCGGATGTCTAACTCACCGTCCCGAGGAACCTCGGCCGGGGACGCCGGGCAAGTTCAGCACCGGCCGTGATGACGGGAGCCGGTTTTTCTTACTGGCCGTCGGCCGGGGAATGGCCTAGCATTTTGCTTATCAGCCGGGCAGCCTCGGCGCTGCGAAGGTCGGGGGAATCATGAAGAGAATGTCGTTCTGCGGCATGACGTTCCTCACCACGGATGCCGTTGCCGACGCGGTGCTGGAGCTGACAGCGCTGCTCACGTACGGCCACAATTCGGAACTGCTCGTGGTTCCCTCCTTCACCCTGGACGGCAGCGAAAAACTCGTCAACCTTCTTGTCGCCCCCGGCAGCGAACTCATCAGCATTCCAGAGGACGACTTCGGGGCCGAACGTGACACGTCCCGCGCAGTGGCGGTCCTGCGCGATCAAATCGACGTCCTCACTTCCGAGCGCGACACCGGAATCACCACCACACGGGCGGTCGCATCGTCGAGTGCCGACTGGGCGTCCGAAGACCACTGGGACGACGTCTACTAGCTCCGTCCGAGCCCGGCGTGCACCGTTCCCCGACCCCTAGTCAGTATCAAAACGCGCACCACGACCCGCATCCGCATTCTCGAACCCCGCACCATCACCAGGTCCGGGCTCAGCACCGTCCCAGCCTAGAATCGCGTTTCGCGCGCCGAGTACATGAGCGCGCATCGTCGCTTCGGCCCACAGCGCATCGTGCGTTCGGAGCGCGGCGAGGAGGTCTCTATGGTGGTGGTTGCTGATAGCCCGAAAATGTCCGCCCTCACGGCGGAAGACCTCCGCCATCATCGGCACACGGCCGACGGAGTTGATCAGCCGGACCAGCTTCTGATGCCCCGATGCCGCTATGACAACGTGGTGGAATTCGGCGTTGAGCTCGCCCAGGCGGGCGACACCCTCGTCGTCAGTGGACAGCACAAAATCGTCCATCGCGACGATGAGTTCAGCGAGTCGAGCGAGAGTGACGTCGTCGATGCGGGCCGCAGCCAGGCCGGCGGCGCGACTCTCCAGATCGCCGCGCAGCACGTACGTGTCCCGCACCTGTTCCTTCGTCCAGGAGACGACCGTCGCACCGCGATGGGGCGTGAATTCCACCAACCCGGACTCGTGCAGGCGGCGGAGAGCCTCACGAACCGGGGTGCGGCTGAGACCCAGCTCTTCCGCAAGGGACTGCTCCCTGATCACCGCTCGTGCGGGGATCTCGCCCGAAAGGATGCGACGACGGAGGTACTCGAACGCGGCCTCCCCGCCCGTCACTCCCTCCGGAGCACGTGTGGCTTGGGTTGTCTGCACTGACGTCATGGCCTATCCATTTCTTACGAGCATGCGCGCAAAACCTCTGAACGCGCAGAACACTTTCGGGTGAACACGATTATCGTCCAGAAGCGCCATCTGGGCAACGACTTTAACGCTCGGTGTTAGCGCTCCCCCCGCCGCTGTGGTGTCGACCTCGCCTCAGATCAGGTCCATCCCCGAGTTTTCCCACCCGCAGCCCTCTCGCGGGCACCGATCCACCCAGGACCGCACGTCAAGCTCCGCCAGCATGGCATAAGGCCCGCGCACGACAGGGCTGTCGCAGTTCGGGCACAAGAGAATGAACATGCGATCATCGTAGGCACAATCTGGCTTGAGGAGCCAGCCACGCAGTGTCACATCCCCGCGGTAGAGGTCACTTCCTTGCAACCGGCCCGACGACCACGCCACGCTGTACGACTGCCGCCCCAGGACCTACGGCGCCGGGACTATCTGCATGGTCTGGTACTCTGGCTCGAACGTGTCGAGGGTATCCGTCTGGAACGCGTGCTGCACTGTCGCGAGCTTCGCCAGGTCGAGGTTCACGATCGACTGCCCGTCGCTCGACACTGCGATCCCCTTGGTCGGCGCCGTGAAGAACGTGAAATCCGTCGAGCCGATGCTGGCCAGCGACCCCGCAAGCGCCGTCAGGTAGTCCACGTTGAGGCCTTCGTCCACGGCAATGTACGGACGCACCGCAGACAAGAGGGCGGAGACCTTGCCGGGATCGGTCAGCGTCTCCGGCTGCATCGCCTTGGTGAGCGTGGCCCGCATCACCAGCTGCTGGTTGCGCACCCGTTGGAAGTCCCCGTCGGGGAACGCCCGCCACTCGCGCGCGAAGGCGAGGGTCTCGTCGCCGGTGAGGTGCTGCATCCCCGACGGGTAGTAGTGATCGCTCGCGGAGGACTGGAAACCGACCGGGTTCAGGATGTCCACCCCGCCGAGCGCATCGGTGAGCCCCTTGTACCCGGCGTAGTCCACGAGTGCGACGTGGTCGATGCGCGTGCCGATGAGTCCCTCGATCGTCTGCACGGCGAGCGGAACGCCGCCATAGGAGAGCGCCGCGTTGATCTTGTCCGAGCCATGGCCGGGCAGGTCGAGCCAACTGTCCCGCAGGATCGACATCACGTAGACGTGGTGCCTGTCTGCCGGAATGTGTACAACCATGATGGTGTCGGAGCGCTGTTTACTGATGTTCACGAGCGAACCGTTGACTTGATCCCACGTGTCCGAGCCCAGCAGCAGGATGTTCTGCGCCCCTGCGGCGAGCCCGGTCGATGCTGGCGGCCGGGCGGCATCCGCCGGAAACGGGTGAGACAGGGTGGGGAGCTTAAGGTCGAAGAGTCGCCCCACGATGGACCCGATGCTCGCGACACCGGCCGCCGCCGCCAGAACGAGCACGAGCACGATGGAGGTGATTCGCCAGACCCCCGACGGCTGGCGTACAGCGGCCGCCTCCGTCACGATTCTCGATTCGGATTCGACACGGTGGGCCTCCAGCAGTCGCGGTGTAAGAACGGTGCGTTTCAGGTGCAAACAATATAGCTCGGGCCGCAAGCCCTGTCCCGGGGGACGAAAGCCCAAATACACCCGCAAACGGGGGGCGACACGCCGTCTATCACCGCGTAATGACGCCGTAACCTTTCTTCAATAACCTGAGTGGCATGACCACGAAGATAACCAAAGCCGTCATCCCCGCCGCCGGGTTGGGTACGCGCTTCCTGCCCGCCACGAAGGCCATGCCCAAGGAGATGCTCCCGGTCGTGGACAAGCCGGCAATCCAGTACGTCGTGGAGGAAGCCGTCGCCGCCGGCCTCACCGACGTGCTCATGATCACGGGCCGCAACAAGAACGCGCTCGAGAACCACTTCGACCGGATGACCGAGCTCGAGGACCTCCTCGAAAAGAAGGGCGACCAGGACCGCCTCGCCAAGGTGCGTTTCGCCACCGGACTCGCCGACGTGCACTACGTGCGCCAGGGCGACCCGCTCGGTCTCGGCCACGCCGTATTGCGTGCAAGGATGCACATCGGGTTCGAGCCCTTCGCCGTTCTCCTGGGCGACGACATCATCGACGACCGCGATGTGCTGCTGTCCAAGATGCTCACCGAGCAGACCAAACGCAACGCCACGATCATCGCCCTGATGGAGGTCGAGCCGGAGGCCATCCACCTCTATGGCTGCGCCGCCGTCGCGACCACGGACGACCCCGACGTGGTGAAGGTGACCGGCCTGGTCGAGAAGCCTTCCGCAGCGGATGCCCCGTCGAACCTGGCCATCATCGGTCGCTACGTGCTCCGCCCCGAGATCTTCGAGGTATTGCAGAACACCAAGCCCGGCAAGGGCAACGAGATCCAGCTCACCGATGCCCTGCAGGTGATGGCGGTCAACCCGCAGTTCACGGGCGGCGTCTATGGCGTCATCTTCCGCGGTCGCCGCTACGACACCGGCGACCGGCTCGACTACATCAAGGCCATCGTGCAGCTCGCTGTCGACCGCCCCGACCTCGGCCCGGACCTGCGCGTCTGGCTGCAGGAGTTCGCCGCGACCCTCGAATAGCGGGAGCACGCAGCACCCCGAAGGGGCACGGAACCGTCTGGTTCCGTGCCCCTTCTTGTGGGTACACCGGCAGTGCGTGACGAGTTCATTTCCCGGACATTGCGCTTTGTAAAAGTTCAGCACGTTCGTACTTCTTCGGCCGTATTCTGGCCAGAGTGCACTAACGATTCCGCCCCGACCCCGCCAATCGTCACCAGAGGATTCACAATGTCGTCACCGCGCCCCGAAACGCCGCCACCCTCGCCCGACTCCTTTCCTGCCGCCTGGCAGGTCGACCTAAAATCGATCCACCCGCTCGTTCTCGACAAGTTCGACAACCCGAAGGCCGTGCCGAAGATCGTCTCGGTCTACTACCCCCTGCAGGGTTGGAACAATTCGATGAAGCGCGCTGTACTCACGATCGGGCTCGTCCAAGACCTCCGCGCCGACGGGGCCACCCTCGTGCTCGCGAAATGGCGGAAGCTCGAGCGCAAGTTAACGCTGAGCACCCTGGACGTCCCAGTCGACGGAGGCTGACGACTCGTCAGACGGATGCGGCGGCGAGCTTGGGAATCAACGTCTCCAGGAACGCGGCAGTGTCTTCCCAGCCCTCGACAGCGAAGCACTCGACCCCGAGCGCGAGCACCGGGTAATCGTTGCCGTTCTCGTCGAGGCGGTCGCCCACGAAGAGCATGTCGTCGAGGGGCACACCGGTCAGCTGGGCGAGCTTCTTCATGCCGTAGGCCTTGTCGATGCCCTGTCGGGTGATATCGACAGAGGTTGACCCTCCGGAGCGCACCTCGAGGTCGGGCAGCAGTAGCTGCACCGCTTCACGCAGGGTGTTCTTCTTGCTTCCGGTCGGGTCCCAGGCGACCTTGGATGCCACGGGAGCGGCCTGGCCGAGTGCCGAGAACGTGATCTGTGAACCGCGGTCTTCGAGGATCGGGCCCCAGGTGTCGCTCTCCCAGTAGCCGAGCTGCCGGGCCGTGGTCTCTACGGCCACGAGCGCGCGCGACTTCTGATCATCCGAGAGGTACTCCGCGTAAATCTGTGTCCAGCCACCCTGCTTATGCAGGAAGTACTGCGTACCGCAGGTGGGCATCAGGTGCAGGCGGGCCAGCGCGGCGTCGTCGACGTCGATGAGGTTGTCGATGAGTTGCATGTGGAACTGGCCGATCTGGCCACCGGAAATCACGCAGACCTCCACAACACCGAGCAGGCGCACCATCAGGTCTGCCATCCGAGGATCGATCGGAGACTTGGAGGCGGCAAGAGTGTCGTCCAGGTCAAAGGCCACCAAGCGGGGAAGAGTCGTCATGAGCGTGCTGTGTTCCTATCTGAATACTGAGAATGCCCGATGTCGGTGTGGTTATGGACGGCCCAGACCATGGTACGTCCAGCCGGCAGCACGCCATGCGGCGGCGTCGAAGGAGTTACGTCCATCGATGACGATCTTGTTCTTGACCAGGGCACCGACCCACGCCGGGTCGAGGTGCCGGAATTCAGGCCACTCGGTCACGAGCACGACAGCGTCGGCGCCGCGCAAGGTCTCCTCGAGGTCGGTCGAATAGGTGAGCTGCGGGTGCCGGGCCCGCGAGTTCTCGATCCCCTGAGGGTCAGTCGCAACGACGTTGGCGCCAAGACCGTGCAGTTGCACAGCAACGTCGAGTGCTGGCGAGTCACGCACATCGTCGGAGTGCGGCTTGAAGCTGAGGCCGAGCACGGCCACCTTGGCGTTGTAGGCGCTACCGCCGAGTGCCGAGACGGTGAGGTCGATCGCACGCTGGCGTCGACGCAGGTTGATCGCATCGACCTCTTTGAGGAACCCGACAGACTCGCCACGCCCGAGCTCTTCGGCTCGGGCAGTGAAGGCACGGATATCCTTTGGGAGGCAGCCGCCGCCGAAACCGACTCCAGCGCCTAAGAAGCGACGCCCGATGCGGTTGTCGTAGCCGATCGCGTCGGCAAGCTGGGTCACGTCAGCACCGGTGACCTCGGCGATTTCGGCCATGGCGTTGATGAAGCTGATCTTCGTCGCGAGAAACGCGTTGGCAGCGACCTTGACGAGTTCTGCAGTGGCGAAGTCGGTGACCACGAGCGGCGTCTCGGCGGCAAGTGCGGCGGCGTAGATCTCGTTGAGCAGCGCGGTAGCGTGCTCGCCGGGCTCACCGGCGGCAACACCGTAAACGAGGCGGTCCGGACTGATGGTGTCTTTCACGGCGAAGCCCTCACGCAGGAACTCGGGGTTCCAGGCGAGTGTCGCACCGGTTCCCGATGCTTCCACGATGCCCGCGAGACGAGTGGCGGTCCCGACGGGGACAGTGCTCTTGCCCACAACCAGGTCCCCCGCGCTGAGGTGCGGCAGGAGCGCCTGTACTGCGGCGTCCACGTAGGTGAGGTCCGCGGCGTAGCTGCCGGGCCTCTGAGGGGTGCCAACCGCGACGAAGTGCACGCGGGAGCCAGCAACTTCGGCAATGTCCGTGCTGAAGCGGAGCCGACCCGTGGCCATGGCCGAGGTCAGGATCTCGGGAAGGCCGGGTTCGAAGAACGGCGGAAGTCCGACGGCAAGCTGCGCGATCTTCTTCGCGTCGACGTCGATACCGACGACCTCGTGCCCGAGTTCGACCATCGCGGCCGCGTGCACGGCCCCGAGATACCCACAACCAATGACAGAAATCTTCATACGTCTAACTCCATACAAAAAGCCTAACGGCGGCGGAACCGAGAATCGAACTCACCTCGGTGTAACGGACGGCAGCGCACCTGCCTCCTGCGTCAAGAAAGGCCCCGGACGATGTCCGGGGCCTTCCTGGGGGTTTCACTTCGTGGCGATCAACTTCACACAGTGTCGGAAGAAGTTGCCTGTTGAGTAAACGCTACGCGGCTACGCGGCGACGGCGAACGAAGCTCAGCACAACCACGAGGGCGATACCGAGGAGGAGCGCGCCAGCGGCCGCCCAGATCAGAAGGACCGGGGTGTTATAGCCGGTGCTGGCGAGGGTCTGACCGGTGGCGCCGTTGTCAGCGGCCACGACGGTGAGTGTCGCGGTACCGACGGTGCCGGATGTGAGGCCGGTGGCCGTGGTTGTGTAGGAACCGGTCGCATCCGTCGGAAGCGTGACGGATACGCTGGCTGCGCCGGTGGTGGTGGCCGACTTGACGAGAGTCGCGGTTCCGGACTTCACGATGGAGAGAGTGGCGAGGCCCGAACCGGTGACAGCGAAGGAGACGCTCTCGCCGGGCGTGAAGGACGCGCCGTCGAACGAGACCGTCACTGCCTGGCCGGGAACCGGGGTGCTGTCGGAGACGGCAACGTTTGCTGCCGGGACGTAGCCGGCAGCGTTAGCTGCGGCCGGTACTGCGAAAACGGCGAGGACTGCGAGTCCAATCACCGCCAGGATCTTTTTTGCCATGGTGTTATCCCTGCTGTGGATCAAATGATTTTTCGCCGACACTGGCTGACCTCGAGTGAGGCTACCCCCTACTTTAGGGGACATTCACAGCCCGCTTCCAGTTCGCGTGTTTCTATCGGGTGAACATTTCGTTGCATTGCATACACCCGAGTAGGCCAAAAGCGAGCGCACGCCTCGCGGGCGTGCGCTCGCTTTTCGCTCAACACCCCTACTGTCGAATGCTAGTGACGTGGTCCCGGTACCACTGAACCGTTGACACAAGCCCGTCTTCCAGCCCGATCTGAGCTGTCCAGCCTGCGTCTGCGAGCTTGGAGACGTCGAGGAGTTTCTGGGGCGTGCCGTCCGGCTTCTCAGTGTCCCAAAGAGTCTCTCCTGTGAATCCCACGACCCGCGCGATTGTCTCCGCAATTTCACGAATAGTCACGTCGGACCCGGTGCCTACGTTTACCTGCTCGGGACCGTCGTAGTGTTCCATCAAGTGCAAACACGCTGCGGCCATGTCGTCGACGTGTAGGAACTCGCGGCGTGGAGTGCCTGTCCCCCAGTTGGTAACCGTCGCGATGCCAGACTGCGCCGCCTCGTCATATCGACGGATGAGGGCCGGAAGAACGTGTGACCCTTTCGGTGAGAAATTGTCTCCAGGACCATAGAGGTTCGTCGGCATCGCTGAGATCCACGGCAAGCCGTACTGGCGCCGAACGGCCTGAATCTGCAGGATTCCTGCGATCTTCGCGATCGCGTAGGCGTCGTTCGTCGGTTCGAGGTGTCCGGTGAGGAGGGTGTCCTCTCGTATTGGTTGCGGGGCGAGACGCGGATAGATGCAGGACGATCCCAGAAACAGGAGGCGTTCGACGCCATACTTTAGGGCTGCGTCGAGCACGTTCACCTGTATCCGCAAGTTGTCGCTCAAGAAGTCGACCGGGAACGTGCTGTTCGCCAGGATCCCGCCCACCTTCGCGGCCGCCAATACTACGTAACGCGGCTTCGCTTCCTCAAAGAACGCGAAAACGGCATCTCGGTCCTTGAGATCCAGGTCAGAAGAGTTCCGACCGACCAGATCGGTGAATCCCTCCGCCTCGAGTCGGCGCCAGATCGCGGATCCGACCAAGCCGCGATGACCTGCGACGTAAAACCGGCTTGAGCGATCCAGGACTCCTGGCACGAATTCGACGTGGTCGCGGTCGTCAGCCATGACTACTTCGTACCCCAGCTCGCGAGCTTGACCTCGTCGATCCAGTGGCCACCCGCATGCTCGAGCGCGACGATGTCGGCGTCCACCATGATGCGGGCGAGTTCAGCGGTGTCGACCGTGGCCTTCCAGCCAAGCTTGGCCTCAGCTTTGGAGGCGTCGCCAACGAGTGCGTCCACCTCCGTGGGGCGCAAGTATCGCTCGTCGAAGCGCACGTGATCTTCCCATTTGAGGCCGGCGTGGCTGAACGAGGTTGCCACGAAGTCCCGCACCGTGAAGTTTCCGCCGGTGGCAAGGACAAAGTCATCGGGCTCGTCAACCTGCAGCATGCGCCACATGCCCTCTACATATTCTGCGGCGTAGCCCCAGTCACGGATCGAATCGAGGTTGCCGAGGTAGACATGATCCTGTTTACCCGCCTTGATGGCTGCGACGGCGCGTGTGATCTTTCGAGTAACAAAAGTCTCGCCACGGCGCGGAGATTCGTGGTTAAAGAGAATTCCATTCACGGCAAACATGTCATATGCCTCGCGGTAATTCTTAGTGATCCAGTAGCTGTAAACCTTGGCTGCGCCGTACGGCGAGCGGGGGTAGAACGGGGTCTCCTCATTCTGAGGTGGCGGAGTAGCCCCAAACATCTCCGAGCTCGACGCCTGGTAGAACCGTGTCTCAATACCAGACATGCGTACGGCCTCGAGCAGGCGGATGGTGCCCATACCCGTCGTGTCACCGGTGTGCTCGGGCTCGTCGAAGGACACACGAACATGCGATTGCGCAGCAAGGTTGTAGACCTCGTGCGGCTGAATCTCGGCGAGCAGAGTTACAAGGCGGCTGCCGTCACTGAGATCGCCATAGTGAAGGAACAACTTGGCCTCGGGGTCGTGCGGGTCAACATACAGGTGATCAATTCGGGCCGTATTGAACGTCGAAGCACGTCGAATTAGCCCGTGCACCTCGTAACCCTTCGAGAGCAAGAGCTCGGCAAGGTACGAACCATCCTGACCAGTAATTCCAGTGATGAGAGCGCGCTTTGTCATGAATTTCCTCCATCTTTGCCTAACGAACGCGAGTGACCATCGACATGGTCCTGCATTGACGTCAAGCCCCTTAGCCATTGAGCAAATCGGTCAATGGCCACTTCTTGCCCTAGGACGTCTGCGCGGTAGCGCATTCCATTCGCGCCGAACAAAGCAGCGCGCGCTGGGTCGTCCCGGAGCCCAATTGCCTCATCGATTATTGCCTGCGGGACTTCGGCGTCTACAACGACTCCTCCCCCCGCTGACTCGATTTCGGCCGCAGTCACCCCTCGTCGATCGGTTGCCGCGATCACGGGCCGACCTGCATTGTAATAAGACGTCAGTTTGCTGGGCACGGCCATCTCGGAAACACCGAGCTTCTCGTTGACCAACAAGATATCTGCAGATGCGAGTGCCCTTTGGAAACCAAAGTCGTCGAGAGAATCAATGAACTGCAGTCGAGAGATGCCTCTTCCTTGGGCGATGAGCGCGTCTCGTTGACTTCCGTTTCCCAATAAAACGAAGCGGACCGGGAGGTCCTGTGCTTCCGCAAGTCGTGCGGCTTCGACCACATTCCCGAGAGCCTGCTTAACCCCCATGTTCCCAGCGTGTAGGACAACGGTCTCATCGGGATTCCAGCCGTGAGTCGCACGGACGGCGGTGAAATCGAAGGGTGGCGTCGGTTTGAGGTGGGTCCAGTTTCGAATTACCTCAATTTGCGCAGATCCGATGCCGAACTTTTCACCCAGGTGGGCGGCGAACCGGGGATGAATTACGACCACGCCCGATGCTGCCGCGATCGTGACCCTCTCTACCCAAGTCACTACCCTGGTGATGAAATCTGAACCGGTCCCAGTTTCGGCCATTCCCAAGCTATAGAGGTCCTGTATCCAAATGTTAACAATGCGCTTTCGGTGGCTCATCCGCGCTCTGAGCATCGCGAGGGCGGTCGAAAAAAGCGCTGGCGACACCATCACAATCACGTCTGGGCGACCCCATTTCGCAAACATGACGCGTATTCCAAAGGAAATCTCAGAAGCCAAACGCTTTAGGCCTTCGGGCCTGGATGGAACGTAGTGCGGCAACCGTGTGACGCGAACGCCATCTAGAAATTCGGACGTCTTTCCACCGCCATAGCCGGCATGCACTTTCCACTCCGGGTAGTGAGGATGTGCCGTTATGACATCGACGGCGAAGCCGCGTTCCACAAGCCCCTGAACAAGCCCACTCGTGTATGGCGCTATCCCGGTGACCTCCGGTGAGAAGTTCAGGCCGATGACGAGCACCTTCAGCTGAGTCTGCTTGGTCAATGACGATCTGCTTTCTGGTTCTTGATACTTGCTCAAAGTCAGTTCAACTACTCAAACTGGAGGTGTGCCCGGTCCCGAAACAGGCGCTCCTGAACTCACTAACACCCTAGCGTCGTCCAGTTTCGGGCCTCCCCCCTTCGGGTTACAGCATGATTTCATTCTCATGACGTAAGGGCATCATCCGAACGACCTTCCGTACCCGTGTCAGCCGAGCGCGATTCCCACCCCCGTTGCAGGCGAACGTGGGCCCTAGGCTTACGGTGTTGACCGAAACTCCTAGGGCGTGTCCCACGGGAGGACCATCCGCGACACGGCGAGGACAAGATGACGAATAGGCCGTCTGATGAACTGGACCCAAGTGAGATTCCGGTCATCAGCCTTGCTGCAGCCCCTGGCTCGAGAGAAGCATGGGACCGCCCTAAGTTTGTGATCTATCTTTGGGCTGTCGCGGAGCTGTTGTTCGTTACGAATCCATGGCAAGTCAGTTCCGGGCTTCGCGTTCGGGTCCTGAGGGCATTCGGTGCAGACATTGGCCCAGGTGTTATATTCCGGCCCAGAACCCGAGTGAAGTTCCCGTGGAAGCTGCACGTAGGAGCGAACTCTTGGATCGGCGAAGGGGTTTGGTTCCACAATCAAGACGACGTATTTATCGGACATGATGTTTCAATTTCGCAAGAGACATTCCTAACGACAGGCAGCCACGCCCATCGTCGCGACATGGCGCTGATTACCAAGGCGATTCGGATAGGCGACGGGGCTTGGGTGACTTCCCGATGCATTGTCCTCGGCGGCGCTGATATCGGTCGTTCGGCACTCGTGACACCCGGAACAACTGTGAACGGTGCGATTCCTGCAAATCGGGTCTGGGGCCCCCGTAGCCCAGAGGATCTCGGGCCGCGATTCCGCGCATAAAGTGTTGGCTCGATGGCGCTCCGGAAAACGAGTCGCCTGTCCAACTGGATGTTGGCAGCACTTCACACCGGCTCCAGATCTGCCTCGCGCCACCGCGGCAAGACACAAGAGATTGTGGTGATGTGCTCAACTACCCCTTATCGCTCACGTCGGAACTATCGACACGGAGAGCGGTACTGTGCACGTGCCTCTGAGCATCAGAATCGAATCGTTTCCGGATGACTCGAGCGGGATTCCCGACGGCAATTCCGTAAGGCTCAATGTCATGTGTCACCACAGCACCAGCGCCAAGCACGGCCCCCTCGCCGATAGTGACCCCTCCGAGAATAATGACGCCACCGCCAATCCACACATCACTTCCAATCTGTACGGCATCCTGCGGGACTGCGGGTCGGTCTCCAACCCACGTCGAGAACGCCATTGGAATTCCCACCTCGTCGATCGAATGATCCACACGACCGACAATCTGCACCCCGCGCCCAATCAGGCAGTAGTCTCCGATTGCACCGTCGACTTCGATGACTGTGCGCTGGCCAATCGAAACATTGTGACCGACTCTGAGCCCGTGCACCGAACTCAAGGTGCTATCACTACCCATTCGCAAGTTCTTGCCGTACGTCACCAGCCCATGGATCATTAGTCGTCGCTGCAATGTACGAACAATTCCCTCTAGCGGTGCTGGGATACGGCTGCGGTTCTTGGGTACCTTGACTACCGATTCGACGGCCATCCATCATCTCCGAGTTCCTGTTTGGTGTTCTTGAGTGCCGACGCGATCCCCGCCGCCATGGCTTCCGCCGAATAGGTCTTCCGAATTGCGATGCTGATTCGCTGTCGCTCGCATGCATTGCCGGCAGGCGCGAGCGCATCAAGAGCGGCCGCAAGTGCAAGCGGCGAGTCAGTCTCGAAGAACTCGACGCCACCGATTCGAGCGAGCTCGAGTTCGGGAGAATGCGGTTCGTCCCTTGAGATCAGCATAGGAACGCCAAACCCGAGGCTTTGTGTGAGGCTTAGCCCAACGTAACCCGGCGATACGGAGCACAGAGCGTCTTCATAGAGATGGCGAAGGTCATTCACATCGGCGACCTGGCCGAGAAAGGTTACCGAAGCATTGCCGCCAAGCTCCGACACAAGGTCGGCGAGGACCTTTCGTTCGGCGCCCTCTCCGACGATGACAAGCCGCACGCCGCGGGTTGCAAGATCGCTCCTCAAGAATCCTCGGATGAGCAGGTCTACTTTCTTATCGGAAACGAGGCGCCCCACGTATAGGACGCTGGTGTACGGGCCTTCATTGGCCGGTACAGTCAAGGCATCCCTTGCGTACAAAGAGTTCGGCGCCACCCAGACGGGCGACCCTGGGAGTTCTGCGAGCGCAAAGGGAACGCTATCGTACCCGTAGAGCACCGTCCCGTTCGAAAGACGCCGCATCGAGCGGCGTAGCACCGCCGTCCGACTGCCTCTTCCGGAGCGAGGGTGCAAATGGCCCCATAGGAGCGTTCGCCTACCCAGAATGCGTCTGAAACCCAGCAATGTCCACGCCGTGAGGCTGCGCGGATTGAGGTCGAGGATCGTGGTGTTGGCGCTGATCGCTGTGCGCCACCCCCCTAGCTGGACAAGTACGCGTCCAGCAAGGACGTAGTTTCTAACTTGCACATATAAGGACCTACTGATTCCGGTTCGAATTGTGGGATCGACGTGCCGATCACCAGCCAACAGGATCACGTCCAAAGACAAATCAGCTTTGAGCTCCTGGATGCAATACTCCCGATAGAAGGGAAGGACGGCGAGATATAACGCATCGAATTTACTGGCCGGCGATTTTCTGTACATTTGAGGACCTCTCAACGTGAACTGGAAAGATATGCGAGGCAATCGACGATTAGCACCTTCAACGTCGAAGCTTTTGTGCGGTGAGGTATGTATCCCAAAGGCCAAAGCGGTCCACAACCGCCTCGAAAGCCACGTCATTCTCGTTCTTGAGGACGTTGCGACGCCAAAGTGCGCTGCCTTGGCTTGCACCATTTGATGGATATTCGCGACCGGTGTCTATCTTTACCGCTTCGATGCCCGCCAAAGATGCCATGACCTTGAACCAGATATCGTCCGCGGACGGACAAATGAGAGAAGCCGTCGCCCAGTCAAGAACCCGCGGATCCAGCGAATGTGGCGGGTAAAGAATGCCACCCCGACCGGTCAGAAAAACGAGTTGGCCGGGTACACCGGCCTCTGCTACCGGCCATTCCGTGTATGGGCGGGCACGATTGCCCTCCATTTTTATCAGAGTTCCTCTGGTTCCGACTACTGTTCCAGGAAAGGTCAGACTGGCCGCGTCGAGCTGTTGAGCCCAGGATCGCCAGTAAAGAACGTCGTCGTCCGCAGTTAAAATAGTCGCCTCCGGGTAGATTTCGATGATCGGAAGAAGCTTCTTGAACGACCGCATATTTTCGGGCGTGAAATGGACATTCACTCTGCCTTTTGTAGCGGCAAGTAGTCGCCGTAGATTGGGAGGGAGGTCCGACTCACCGCCCGGGAACTCAAGGGTCGAGAGGACAAGGTAGATCGCATCAACGGCTATCGATTGTTTAAGCAAGCTTCGAATCGTCAAATGCACAGCGCCAATGCGAGGCGGATAAGTGGTCAGCGCAATGACTCGAGTTGCATCGTCGACGCTTCGTGGATCGCGGGTTGGCCCCATAACGCCAAGCGGTAGTCGTACCCAAAATTGGGCGCAGATGCGGTCCACTCGAGTCTGTATGGCCGATCGTATTCGCGCGACTAGACGCAGATAAGAATTTCGCTTGATCAATTCCCGTGCGCTCCCCTCGGATTCGTGTTGTCTAGACCGGTAAGCACTCGGTCCGTGCCATGTCCTCTTTGTGCGAGTGCTTCCGTCAGCACAGAAGAGGTGTTTGCAGCCGGTTCAGCCGCAGGCTCAAGTGCAAGCAGGGTGGCCGCTGCCATCCACCCAAAGACGTCGAGCAAGCCAAATGCCCACGTGCGCTCGAGTAGACCCGAATAGATTACCGGGATGAACAAGAGCGCGGTCTGGGGGGCGGTCCACTTATCCGCCTGCCGCAGCGCAATCACGATCAAGATGATGAACAGTGCTATACCTAATGCCCCGGTCGTGTATCTAATATCGAGCCATTGATTGTGGACAGAATATGCCTCATCTCTGGAGATTGTGCCCACAGCAACCTGATTTCCCCAGATGAGCGCGCCGAATCCAAAAAGTTGACTGTCCTCTAGTTGAGCAGAAGCAAGCTTCCACAAATAGGCGCGGTTTGTAAAATCAGTTGGATTCAGGGGCAGATAGGGAAGCACAATGCCAAGAGCTAATCCGACCGATGCCGTCCCAATCGTCAAAAACCGTCGCCAAATTCCGCCCATCGACGTGGAACTCATGCCCGTTACCACGACAAGAATCGTTACGATAAGGGCGACTTGCAGCGCCGTTCGACTACCAGAGATGTAGACCACGCTAAGGAGATAAACCGCCAGGATCCAACGTGTCGCGCCGCGCAACACAAGGAATATGCACGGGATTGAGGTGGCGACTATAAGACCGATTGTGTTTTCCCCGGTAGTCACTCCAAAGAAAAGATTACCGAGCGGGCCGCACTTGTCTACACGGCATGTCCTAAACGCGGCGGCATAGTTCACTAGCAGGAAAATGCCACTTGCGACGCAGACAGAGAATCCAAAAAACGCCACCCCGAGCCGAGCGCCACCGCCGCGCGGCAGCACTGAAGCACCCAGAAACAGTGCGAATAAGGCGATGATGCGAGGGTTCCCAATGGCAGACGCACCCGCGATGGCAGAAGAGAAATCCGTCATCACCACCAGAAGCCCCATGAGCAGCAGGGGAGTCGATAGGCGGTTCCTTCGGACGATACCGAACACAAAGAAGGTGAGGAATCCAATTCCGATAATGGCATAGCCAGCGAGCTGCATTATTTGCGCCGCTCGAGGATTAGCAAGTATCGTCGTCTGCCCGAAGACGTTAACTATGGATACGTTTCCGCCATCAAACTGTGTGAACACCGATGATGCCAACAGGAGCCAAGCTATGAGGACCACATAGGTGGTCGTGATATTCCACTTGGAAACCACGTCACCACGACGTACGCCGCGAAGCCAGACCCACGCCGCAACTAGAGAGGATCCAGTGACGAGCGTAATAACAAATGGTTCAGTCACTTACTCAAACCCCTGGAGCCCGGTCTAAAAGGATTCGTCCAGGATTTCCAACGACGGAAACGTCTGCAGGTACGTCCGTTACTACGACCGCATTTGCGCCAATTCGCGCTCGAGCTCCAATGGTAACAGCCCCGATAACGCAAGCTCCGGATCCAATCGATACGCCATCTCCGACAGTAGGCGAAGCACCACCGTCACCCTTATTGCCGATGGTGACGCCTTGGCGAATAACGACGTCAGAACCAAGTCGGCTATCCACATTAATTACAAGGCCGAAACCGTGCACGATTTGCAGCGCAGAGCCGACGTGAGTCTTAACCGGCAACTCCATCCCGAGAACCCATTCGGAAATGAACACGTACCACGCAGTTACAAAATATGACAGCAGACTTGGACGGTCGGAAAATGGATGTCGGGCCGCCTGCGCCAACCTAAATGTGGCCAATAGGAGACGAGTGCGGGGCCTGTGGGCGTTCGCAGCAAAATCTTGAAAGACCCAACTAAATCGGAATCCTGGGGTCGTCGAAACCATTCGGCCGTAGTTCTTCATGTCGTTGAGCCGTCGAGATCGGCATGACTATAGACCTCGAGTACATAGTCGCGCCCGAGCATTTGTGGAACCACACCCCCCGGTCGCCGAGATAGCTTGTATAGCGCCCGATCAGTGACCGATTGAAGGGGCGCCAGCGACCTACGTATGGAGTTCACTCGTGCGGAGTGGAACCTGGCACGAACGCTTTCGGCTTCCACGCTCGACTGGTTCGCACCCGTGATGCTGCCGGGGTGCAGTCGGAACGACGCGACCTCGGATGAAAGGTAGAGGAGTGGCCCAGTGGTTCGAAGCTTTAGGAACAGATCAAAATCCATCGCATATCGAAGACTGGTATCCAGTCCGCCAACGGCTTCGACTGCTTCACGGCGAAATAGACTACCCGGCTGGGGGACCAAGTCTTTACCCCAGGGCAGATAAGCGCTCGCAAAGCGACCGGGCCGAGCAACGAAGAGAGTCTCATTCGCGGCGTCAATGTATCGCACGCACCCGTACGTGCCGGAAGCCGCCGCGTTTCTGACTAGCGCGTCCTGCGAAATGCGGAGAGATCCCGGTGCAAGTAGGTCATCGTCGCCAAGCCAAGCCAGGAAAGTCGAGTCTAATAGCTCCGCCCATCCTTCATTGACGGCCGCCGATATCCCCGGCGTGTCTGACGCAACCACAACCGCGGGAGTCCCAGCCGCAATCAGTCTCACCTCGTCCGGACGAGGTGTCACGATGACAACCTTAAGATCAACGCCACGCTGTTCGAACATTGATTTCAAGGTACCGCGAAGCCATGCTGGGCGCGTACCTAACGTCGGAATCACCATTCCGATTTGTGCCATTTCAATCTCCTATCAATACTTCGAATTGGCGAACCATGATCTCGACGGTCGTACTCTCCCGGATGCTGAGATCTTCTAGATAATTGGGCAACAGTCTCAAGTTCCGGATTTGCAGTGGTCTCACGTAGCGAACGGCTATTTGCGCGCACACGAAAGACATTAGGAAATACCTGAAACGACAGAACTCCAACACCGGCAGCCAAGAAGGGCGTTATTGCTCCGAGGGCAGGCACGAATAGCCAAGTGGCACCAATCACGGATGCAGCCATCGGGATGCCCCAAAGCGCCTGAAATCGAAGGTCCCGTGGAGAAGTAAGTGAGACGCCGAGAACTAGCTGGACCGATTGAACAATGATCAGGAGACCACATCCCAGGAATATCATTGCGCTTGCTTCCACCGCCGAATGCGAAATCACGCCGGCCAGCCACGGCCCGAACAACATAAGTCCGATAAGGCAAATCAAACCGGCACCTGCAAAGTAGAGAACCATTCGCAAAAGTAGCGCCGAATTACTCTCATTCCGCGACCTATTGCGCGCAAATATGGGCCAGAGCGACGTTCCAGCCGCAATGAAGAAGGACCACAGTGGCGCATAGAACTGCATTGCAATTGAGTATGTGGCAACTTGGTCAAGCGTTCCACGAGAGGCGAGAACGATCCGCCCCCATTGAAAGGCAAAAGCCGAAACAACACTAATCATGAGATACCACATCCCCTGAGATAGGAGCCCGGGGAGATGAAACTTGCGGTATTGGAAGATAGTCAACCATCGGAATCGAATCCGCTTGGTCGCGATCCACAAGGATACAAAGGAGCTAATCAGGCCACCAACGACCGGGGGGAAAACTAATAGCTCTGGAGAAAGGCCCATTCCAACGATCACTGCGGTGCCCAGGAGACTCAGTATCGGCCCTAGCGAATTAACTACGATCGCGATCGGATTCATCATGAGCGCCAAAAGCACCCGTTGTCCAATCCCCATCGGAATCGTAGCTGCGAAGATCACGATCACAAGAGCAGTCACAGTATCAAGGCGGCCCAACCCAGAGTTTTCGAGACTCAGGACCTCGGACCATGAGAAGAAGGTCATTCCGAGCAAGCCCAGGCTCGAGACAATGATCATTGACACCAGCATCACGCGGATCGCGCTGGCCACCGCCTTTGTGCGAATCGGATCATCTACCTCCGACATGGAGATCGCGTTAATGACACCGGCCCCTATCCCGAGATCGGCGTAGGGCACCAACTGGGAAAGGGTTATTACTACCGCAATCGCGGCATAGCCAGCCGCTCCAGCATGACCAATGACTAGAGAAGTTGTCAGGAATGTTGCGAGCGCGGTGACGGGAAATGTACCAACGCGGACAAGCGCGCTAAGCCCGACACTGCCGAGACGCCGAGACCGAACGGCATTCAATTTGCGCCATCTTTCGCCCGGACCGAATGGTATCGATGCCTCGGAGTTTCAGCTCGACCTACTCCAACAAGACTTCCTTCGTCGTGGAAGCCAACCCACACTCCATCGTCCCACGAAAAGTCCGGTCTTTCGTTTCGGTATCCGCGCCCGTGAACAGCATGCTTCGCGAACTCGAGGGATTCCGCCTTGGGATTACGGCGCAGCCCCGTGCCCTCTTGCGATAGGTCTCTAGGGGCCCGAGAAATCCGCTCTACAAATCCCTGCCCCGACTGCGACTGCGACTGCGACTGCGACTGCGGTATGGCTATTCGAGCCGGGATTGCGCTCTGCGACCGTACTCCTCTTCTGAAGAAAGAGCGCCACAGTCGCGGTGTACCAAGTGAAAGATGAGTCTGAGCAGCTGGCGGGTTCCAGGGAACTGTAGCGGCGCTTCGAGCGAAGCCACCGCAAAACTGCGGTCGTCCTGAAGTCTTTAAGACAACCCAGCAACGATCGCCCCGCAGATCAGCGATCGAGTGGTATCCGATGCGCACCATTCCGGTTGCTGCATTGCACATTAGTAAGCACCATCGCTTGCTAACACAGCACGGGCCGTCTGCCACAAGATCACGATGTCTCCAGTGATCGACCAGTTCTCGACGTAGTAGAGATCCAAGCGGACCGTGTCCTCCCACGACAAGTTGGACCTACCGCTTACCTGCCAGAGGCCCGTAATACCGGGCTTCACGAGGAATCGACGATGAACGTGATTCTCATATTCAGCAACTTCCCGTTCTAGGGGGGGTCTTGGCCCGACCAAGGACATCGAACCACCAAATACGTTGAACAACTGCGGAAGTTCATCGAGGCTATAACGTCGAAGGTACTTTCCGATGGGAGTAACTCGAGGGTCCTCCTTCATCTTGAAGAGTACGGAGTTGCCTTCAGTGCGCGCTTCATCCCGGAGCCCGACTAGCAGTGCTTCTGCATCTGTAACCATAGATCGGAACTTCAGCATGCTGAAGTGTCGACCGTTAATACCCACTCGCTCCTGCCGAAATAGCACATCCCCAGGTGTGCTGAGCCGAATTACGGCTCCGATGATTAGGAGGAACGGCGAAAGTACGACTATAAGCAAACCCGAGCACAATAGATCGAAGGCACGCTTAGCAAAGAAATTCCGGCCTTCGAACCTTGGCGTCTCGACATGGATGAGCGGCAATCCGGCAACCGGTCGGGTGTGGATACGTGGACCACCGATGTCCGTCAAGCTCGGTGCGACGACTAGGTGTTGTCTGCCTGGTTCCAGGCTCCAGCTCAATTCTCGAACTCGTTCTGGTGACAGCTCGTCACTACTGGTAATCACAACCGTGTCGGCGCCCACTGCGGTCATCGCCGCCTGCAATTTGTCGAGATTTCCGAACACAGGTATTGCACTGTCCGGTAGATACCCCGCTACGAGCCCGCTGGGAATACAGGCCCCGACGACGAGATAACCGGCTTTGGGCTGGCGCGCCAATTGACGAGCCAAATGCGTTGCGGACACTTCCGACCCGACTAGGAGCACTCGGGAGGAATAGCGCCCATCGAGACGGTGCACTCCAAGCCATTGTCTCCACATCCAACGCGAAAGAGCGAGAACTGCCAGTCCGAGAGGAAACGCGATGAGAATATAGCCTCGCGCTAAATCGATCTGGAAGAGATAGGCGATTAACGCCACCAGACCGAAAAGACGGACAGTGCTTCCCGCCACTAAGCGGTACTCCTGCCAGCCAGTGCCCAGCACTCGGTAGCCTCGCGAGCCATAGATACCCAAGGAAATCATCCATGTCACAATGAGCACAATGGAGATTACTGAATAGCTGATCGCTGTGTCCGCGAGGCTACCTCGAAATTGCACATCCGAGGCTGCGATGCCGAACCAAGCGATTTGGACCCCGAAAACTACCCAAATCAGGACAAGAAGATCAGAAGCGACAAGGCGAGCGGCATATGAAACCCGCCAATTTCGCCCGCCGGTCTGTTCGATCTCAATAGGTACCCCGGCTATGCCAGTGCGCTTTTTCATATTGCTCCTCATGGCGCTACACTTTCCGCCATGTCTCGATTTGATTGACGCCAACGCCAGGCCACGACGACGTAGGCAAGAAGGTACCCCATTGTGGTTACGGTGGCATTAACCAACGAAATTCAGTCGATCTATACCTTCTTGATGCGCGCGCGGCTCCGGACCTTTTCGTCCGTGACGTCCTGGGTATACCCATAGCCATATCCATAGCCGTAGTGACCGTATCCGTAAGCATCAGGGCCTTTGGTCGGCAGCATGGTCAGCACGAGTCCCGAAACCGGTGCACCGACACTCCCCAATGCTGCGATTGCGCCCCTAAGTTGATTCTTGTGGGTGCGGCCGGCCGCGACCACGATGATGGCCCCACCCACATTCTTCGCGAGGATTGCCGCGTCCGTAACAGGCAGCAATGGCGACGAGTCAAAGATCACTACGTCAAAGGTGAGATTGAATTGCGCAATGAGATCGGCCATTCGGGCTGAACCTAACAGCTCACTGGGGTTAGGCGGTATCTTGCCTGCCGGGAGTACGAAGAGACGACCCTCGCCCCACGGCTGAATAACGTCGGACAATTCCGCTCGACCGATTAGGACGTCGGTGAGTCCAACACGCCCCTCGACACCCATGTAGTCTGCGATCTTTGGGCGCCGCAGATCGGCGTCAATGAGAAGAACACGGCCGCCAGCATCAGCCAGTGCGATCGCGAGGTTTGCACCCGTGGTGCTCTTTCCTTCGCTTTCTATAGACGATGTTATGACGAAGCTGCGTTCTGTCCGACCCACGTCAAGGAACTGGAGATTCGTTCGAAGAGAACGGAACGACTCAGCCCGGGGACTTCGCGGGTCCACATGCACGATGAGCGGGCGTTCCTTGGCTTTCGGGTCGAAGACGATTCCGCCCAAGATCGGCACATCAGTAACCTGCTCGACGTCGCGCTCATTTCGAATGCGAGTCTCCATCGCTTCGCGTAGGACTGCTAAGCCGATTCCTAGAGCAAGTCCTATCAGAGCACCAAGCGCAATATTTAGCGGGACGTTAGGGCTCACTGGTTTGCTGGGCACAGTTGCTTCTTGTGCCCGGGTGAGTTTGACGGGCGATACGGCGTCAATGGCTTCGGGAGTCTCGATGGACTGGACAACGGCAGTAAGGCTCTGAGAAGCGGCATTGGCAATATCGGCGGCCCGCACGGGATCCGGGTCCAGGACGGCGATTTCAATAATCGACGTGTCAAGAGGCGCTGAAGCCGTGACCTGCTTTGCCAAATCAACGGAAGTCATGTTAAGCCCGAGGCTTCCAATCACCGGAAGGAGAACGATCGGTGTAGCCACTAGATCGGCATACGTCTTCACTCTGGCCACAGTAAAGGTATTGCCCTGCGCCAGCTCCTGGCTTGTGCCTCCGCCCTGCGTTGAGACGAAGACCTTTGACGACGCATTGTATAGAGGCGTTGTCGTCAAAGAGTAGGTGGCACCCGCTCCCAGACCAACGAGCAACAGAAGTACGATGAGGACCCAGCTCTTACGTAAGACCCGAATATAGTCGCGAAGTTCCACTCAGCGGCCTTCCTATGACGTTCACTTTCGAGGCCGACTTCTGACGCCCCCCATTATGGTGCCACAGTTGCGACCTACGGTGCGTCAAAGAATGCCTGTCGGACGCAGCGTTAACACCCCCGACATATGACGGTCAAGAGATAGTCATCGCTGTGGCCAGAGCAAGGAATCGCAGCGTGACGACGCATTCGTTGCGACAACTCGCGAAGTACCAGGAGTGATCTGAGCAGAGACATCACTCGTTAGAGGTCCAGCCCCTAGCCATCCAAATGTGAGAACCGCACTCTCTCCTGGAGCCAATTCGATGCTAGATGCGCTAACCGGATAGGTCGCATCAGTCGCCGGGTGGTAGCCGATGACGACGTTGTCTCGCATGACGCCCAGGTTCTGCATATCTGGTGCCCCGTAAACCGATACGATCGTCTTCACGTTTCCGGGGGTGACACCAAAATGACCTCCCCCCGTCACATATTCGGGCAATGACTTCGCCGCATCGGCGGGTGCCGTGTTCTTCAGATTCACAGTCACGGCATAATACGGCCGCGCGTCCTGTCGACAGACAGCATTGCCGACAGCTACCTGCACGTCGAGATGTGTGTCCATTTTTGCGCCAGTGGCATCGTTGAGGTAGACGCCGAACCGCGTCGTGTCGGCGTCGGTCACCGGTAGACGACCGGCCAAGGAAGTGTCCTGGAGAACAGCCTGGTCGTCATCGTGTGCGCTCCAAACCAGAACGCGTCGTTCGGCACCCGCTTGGCCGAACGCCTCGAGGAGCGACTTCGGGTTAGCGCCGCCGCCGGCCAACGCCGAGAATACCGACGAGGCGGCCCCCGCGAAGAATGCGTTCTGGTCGGCTGGCTTCGTGTACCGCGCGTAGGCATCGCTTAGCAGGAGATGTACGGCATTGTCCGAGGTAAGGACGTCGCCCGTCGCCAAAGTGATGGGGCCGGTGGCTTTAAGGAGATAGCTGAGGGCCACCGGGTCGATGGAGATGACGCCGTCTGCCTCGACACCAAACTGGCGTTTCCACATCTCGCGCGCGAGTGACGCCGATAGCGGAAAATTCGGCGTGAGAGTGACGTCCTGAATATATTCGCCGACTATGTCGCCGTAAAGCCCTCGCGTATCTGTTGGAAGAGGCAAGACCGGTTGCGCGTAATGCGGGAAGTCAGTGCCAGCGGCTTGCTGTTCGAGGGTGATCGCGCCGTTTTCCGTGTGGATAAGGGCGAGCGCACCGGGAATGCCGCCCGAGGCCCGCAGTTCCGCGGGATTCTGGAACAGCACGATATAGTTGCGTGGCCCGGAGGCCCCGAGCATGCCGGGCACAACACGCACGGCCCGATCGAGCGTGTTTACGGCAGCGGCTGCCTTATCCACCGAGGAGGAGAGTTTCTCGGCTGCGCCAGTCACCACGGACAGCGTGTCCGTAGTATCGATCGCGTCGACACGTTGTTTCACGGCGGCGAGAGCTGCATCGGCCGCATCGATCTGGGGCTGGGCATCGGTCATCGGATTGAGGTTGATCGCACCGTTGACCGGTTTGAAGTCGCTCAGGCTGATGGTTCCGGCGATCTTCGCGAGGGGAAGGACGGCCTGTTGGGCAATGTCGTCGGTCGCGGCGGCGAGCTGACGAACCACCGTGAGGTTAGGGCCGAGCACCGGGATGCCTTCGAATGCCCGCCAGACCGGGTCGCTGGTGAGAGCTACGGCACTCGCGGAATGGTCGGACAGGGCACGGGCCGTTGGCTGGGCCGATTCGCCATCGCCGGCGACCACCTGGGCCTGGATCTGCGCCGCGAGCGGAAGGGCGGCCTCGAGCTCACCCTTGGCGAGGTAGGCGCGTACGCCCACCCAGGCGACGATCCCGACGAGTAGTACAAGGGGGATACCTACCGAGAGCCAAATTCGTCGTCCCCGTCGACGCCGACCCTGGACCGGTGCAGATGCGTGCGCGTGGGACATTCGTCTAGTAAACCAGACAAAAACGACAGGCCCCGAGCGTGTGCTCGGGGCCTGTCGAAAAGCTGTGCGCCGGGGTCAGCGCGGGGTATTACGCGTTGGCGCGCTTGCGACGAACATAGCCGAGCACGAGGACCAGTGCGATGCCGAGGAGGACGGCGCCCGCTGCGCTCCAGATGAGGAGCATCGGGGCGTTGTATCCGGTGCTCGCGAGTCCGGCAGAGGTGCCGGCGTCCGCTGCGACGACGGTAATGGTCGAGGTGCCGATGAGGCCGGACGTCGCGCCGGTTCCGGTGAGCGTGTAGGAGCCGGTGGCGTTTGTCGGCAGGGTGACCTTGACGGCCAACGACCCGGTTGCGGTCGCGGCCTTGGCCAGCGTGGCAACGTTGGCCTTGACGGCCGACAGGGTGGCGGTTCCGGAACCGTCTACCGAGATGTTGACGGTCTCGCCGTTGGTGTAAGAACCGGCGATGAAATCGACCGCGACACTGCCGCCGGCAACCGGGGTGCCGGTAACGCTGTCATTGGTCGGGGGTACATAGCCGGCTGCGTTGGCGGCGGCGGGTGCGGCGAAGATAGCCAGAATCGTGAGCGCTGCCGCTGCGAAAGCCTTTTTTGCCATGAGTGAATCCCCCCTGCTGAAACGTGATTGGATGTGCCGGCGCGTGCGAACGTCTTGGAAGCACGTCTTCACCATAGGGTAGATTCACAGCTGAAGTCAGGGCCGGGAGGCCCCACGACCGCCGACCCGCCGAAATGACCCTCGCACTGGGGTGGCTTTTGCCGGTGATCAGTAAGCACCGGTGCGCTGGAGAACGGTTTTCGCCGTGCGCCACAGGATCGTGAAGTCTCCCGCGAGCGACCAGTTCTCCACGTAATACAGGTCGAGCCGCACACTGTCTTCCCAGGAGAGCGTAGATCGGCCATTGATCTGCCACAGTCCGGTGATTCCCGGCTTGACGAGGAACCTGCGATGAACATGGCTCTCGTACTGGTCGACTTCTGCAGCGAGGGGCGGGCGCGGCCCGACGAGAGACATGGTGCCGAGGAAGACGTTGACGAGCTGGGGCAGTTCGTCGAGGCTCCACCGGCGCAGGAATCGGCCGAGAGGCGTGATCCGGGGGTCGTTTCTCATCTTGAACAGAACGACATTGCCTTCGGCGCGGTGGAGGGTGCTGGTGTCCGCGAGCCGGGTTTCCGCGTCGACGACCATGGAGCGGAACTTGAACATGCGGAATGTGTCGCCGTGGAATCCCACCCGGGCCTGGCTGAACAGCACCGGGCCGGCGTCGCCCACCCGAATGGCGAGAGCGACCAGTGCGAACACCGGCGACAGGACTACGAGAAGGAGACCGGATACCACCAGGTCGAAGGCGCGCTTGGTGTGGATCTTGCGGCCTTCGTAGCTCGGCGTCTCGACATGCATGAGCGGCAGCCCGGCGACCGGGCGCATGTGGATGCGCGGACCACCGACATCGATGAGTCGCGGAGCGACCACGAGGTGCTGCAGCCCGGGTTCCAGGCTCCAGCTCAGCTCGCGGATGAGTTGAGCGGTCATTTCGTCGGCGCCCGTGACGACGACCGTGTCGGCACCCGTCACGTCGATGGCCGCATGGACGGTGTCGATGGATCCGAAGACCGGCACCTGGGTGCCCGGGAGCACGTCGCCTGCGGAAGCGCCGGTGACGCAGGCCCCCACGACCCAGTAGCCGGCGCCGGGCTGGCGGGACAGTTCACGGTTGATGCGCGCCGTCGAGGAGGGTGACCCGACCAGAATCACGCGGGACGAGAACTGGCCGTAGGTGCGCTGGACAACCAGCCATTGGCGCCACATCCACCGGGAGAAGATGAGCACCACGATGCCGAGCGGGAAAGCGATGAGAATGTAGCCGCGGGCCACGTCGATATGGAACAGGTACGCGACCAGGGCCAGAAGCCCGAAGAGGTGCAGGGACGAGTTGGCGATGAGCTTGTATTCGTCGGGTCCGGTTCCGAGCACCCGGAGACCGCGCGTGTCGTACGCCGCCAGGATGATCATCCAGGCGGCGATGAGCACGACCGAGACGATGCTGTAACTCACGGCGAGGTCAACGTGACTGCGACTCATGGACAGAGTGGCGGCATCCACCCCGAACCACAGCATCTGCACGCCGAACATGACCCAGATGAGCACGAGGAAGTCCGTGAACATCAGTCGACGGGCGTAGGTTCGCCGCCAATCGCGCGCGGCAGGAGGGCATGCGGTGCTCTCGACGGGGGACGCCGTGGATGCGCTCATGTCTCCTCCGAACGGGTGCGCGCCCGGAAGGATCCGGGTGCACAGACACATTCGGGGTGTCTCGCTCAGCTATCAGTCTAGGAACGAACGACGTACCCCATTGAGGGGGTGTTACTTGAAGGTCGCTCCGGAGTCGGTGGAACGCACGACCTGCTCGCCGGCCCAGAGCCAGATGGTTCCGGCCGCCTCGGAGACGGCGACCGTTCCGGCCATGGCCGTCGACGGGGTGCTCACGGCGTAGCAGCCGGCCACGGTGGGTACGAGAGCGTCGGTCACGGTGAGCAGCTGGGCGCCGGCGCACTCGGGGCGGCCCGCCGAGACGACGAGGTAGCCCGAGGTGGCGGGGCAGGCGCCGGTCGAGGCACGCCATGCGGTGGTGGCGCTGACGGCCGAGAGGATGCGGGTGGCCGGGAC
>NZ_JASJXJ010000034.1:0-27937 GCF_035018685.1 Cryobacterium sp. RTC2.1 | reverse complement strand
GCCTCGCTCGGCGGCCAGGCCTGGTGGTCGTTCGGCGGCTTGTTCCTTGTCGACTCGCCGGAGCAGCGCAGGCTCGGGGTGCACGACTCCGCCGGACTCGCCAGACAGGACTGGTTCGGCACCGCGGGTTTCGACCGTGACGAGGACCTCTGGCCGAGCCGCTGGGCGGAGGCCTACCTGGACTTCGCCGCCGGCGAGAAGCGCGCCTGGCTGCACTCCCGCGGCATCCGCTTCTTTCCGGTCGTCGGCTGGGCCGAACGCGGCGGCACCACGGCCCTCGGCCCCGGCAACTCCGTGCCGCGGTTCCACATCGTCTGGGGCACCGGTCCGGCGATTCTCGCCCCGTTCATCGAGCGCGTGCGGGAAGGCGTGCGGTCCGGCCTCGTCACGGCGCTGCACCGCCGCAGGGTCGACGAGCTGCTCACCCACGACGGCACGGTCGTCGGCGTGCGGGGAAGCATCCTCGCCCCGAGCGACGCCCCGCGCGGCGCGCCCAGCTCACGCGAGGTCGTCGGCGACTTCGAGCTGCGGGCATCCGCCGTCGTCGTGACAAGCGGCGGCATCGGCGGAAACCCCGCGCAAGTCCGCGCCCAGTGGCCGACCCGGCTCGGCACCGCGCCCCGGGAACTGCTGTCCGGCGTGCCCGCGCACGTCGACGGGCGGATGCTCGGCATCAGCGAGCGGGCCGGCGCCCGGCTGATCAACGGAGACAGGATGTGGCACTACCCGGAGGGCGTCGCGAACTGGGACCCGGTCTGGCCCGCGCACGGAATCCGGATCCTGCCCGGTCCGTCCTCGCTCTGGCTCGACGCGACGGGGACCCGGCTGCCCGCTCCCCTGTTCCCCGGCTTCGACACGCTCGGCTCGCTCGAGCACATCCTGCGCACCGGTTACGAACACAGCTGGTTCGTGTTGACGCAGAAGATCATCGAGAAGGAGTTCGCACTCTCCGGGTCCGAACAGAACCCCGACCTCACCGGTAAGAACCTTGCCCTTCTCGCCAAACGGGTGACGAAAGGCGCTCCCGGGCCGGTCGAGGCCTTCAAGAAGCATGGCGCCGATTTTGTCGTCGCCGACACCCTGCCCGACCTGCTCGCGGGCATGCGCCGGCTCTCCCCCGATGCTCCCCTGGACCTCGCCCAGGTCGAGCGGGAGATCCGCGCCCGCGACCGCGAGCTCGACAACGCCTTCACCAAGGATGCCCAGATCACGGCGATCCGCCAGGCCAGGCACTACCGCGGTGACCGTCTCATCCGCGTCGCGAGCCCGCACCGGCTGCTCGACCCGCACGCGGGCCCGCTGATCGCGGTCAAGCTGCACGTCCTGACCCGGAAGAGTCTCGGCGGCATCGAGACGGACCTCTCCGCCCGCGCCCTCGGGCCGGACGGCACACCCGTGCCGGGCCTCTACGCCGCCGGCGAGGCGAGCGGCTTCGGCGGCGGCGGGATGCACGGCTACCGCGCGCTCGAAGGCACCTTCCTCGGCGGATGCCTCTTCTCCGGACGCACCGCGGGGCGCGCCGCCGCGGCGGCGGTCTGACCCCCGGCTGTCACGGGAGCGTCCGCACGCGCCGCACCTCGCGGCGCGCGGTGCGTCTCCGGGCGCGCACCGTGTCTCGCGGCGCGCGCCCGATACATCGCCGCGAGACGCAAACGGCGCCGCGAGTCCGCGCCCGGCGGCGCCTAGTCCAGGACGCTCGTCAGCGCCCCGACCGGCTCGAGTACCGGCTCGAGTACGGCCGCGATGGCGGCAGCGGTGTCGCGGCCCATCCGGATCGCCCCGTCGACGTGCTGGTAGCCCTTGCCGGCCAGGTCGCTGCAGGAGAAGTGGATCGGCCCGACGGGGGTGCGCAGGTCCGCGCCGTAGCGGGCGAGGCCGCCGAGGTCGAAACTCGCGGCGTATGCACCCCGGGTCCATTCCTCGTTGCCCCAGTCGCTTTCGTAGTAGACCGCCGGCGACAGAGCCTTGTCCCCGAAGTAGTGCGAGAGCGAAAGCAGGATGCGCGCCCGGCGCTCCTCCGCGGGGAGCCGGAACACGGCATCCGCCGCCTCATCGGACACGAAGCCGACGAGGGTGCCGCGGTCGTCTCCGAAATTGGTGTTGTCGTACGCCTCGTGCACGAGCTCGTAGGGACTGAACGCGGTGCCGGAGAGGCCGTCCTCGCGCCAGAACGGGGTCTTATAGACGGCGTGAACCTTGATCACGAGACCCATCGAAAGGTGCTGGTGCAGCTGGTGCTGGCGGCGGGGCAGGGCGGGTTCGAAGGAGATCCGGCTGAGCAGAGTCGGCGGAAGCGCGAGGATCGCCCGGCGGGCGTGCACCTCGAGTCCGTCGGTGACCGCGACGACACCCTCGTCGCTCCAGCGCAGGGTGCGCACCGGCTGCCCGAGGTGCACGTCATCGCCGAGCTGCTCCGCGAGCAGCAGCGGGACCTGCTGGAGGCCGCCGACGACGCGCTCGTCGAGGATGAAGTCGGCGTCGACGAGGTTGCTGAAGCTTCCGGCACTCGCGGCCATCAGCAGGGCCTGCAGGGCGGAGAAGGCGTGCGCAGGCTTGGTCAGCATGGCGCCGGCGATGAACATCGCGACGTTGTCGCGGGCCTCCTGGTCGGCTGTCTGGGTTGCGAGCCACCCGGCGAAGGAGATCCGGTCGAGTTCGACGGCCCGCGGGTGCGCCCACGGCCGATCGGGGTCGACCTCGGCGACAAGCTCGTCGAGCGTTGCGATGAGGGCGACGATCTCGGCCTGGGTCTCCGGGGAGACCGGGAAGATCTCGCCCTCGAAGCGGGTGCGTACCCCGGAGTCGTTGATGTAGACGTTTTCTCCGGCGCGGTACCGGGAGTAGGTCTCGAGACCGAGCTCCGCGAGGGTCTCCTTGAGCGCGTGCTGGTCCGGTGACACCCACTGGCCGCCGATCTCGAGCGTGGCTCCCTCGATGTCGTCGGTCCACAGCCGACCGCCGACCCGGTCGCGCGCTTCGAGCACGGCGACGGTGAGGCCGGCCCGGCGCAGCGACGTTGCTGCGGTCAGGCCGGATGCCCCTGCGCCGATGATGACGATGTCACGGTCGATCCTGGTTGTCATGAAAACTCCTCCATACGTGGGTGCTGCGAGGTCATTCGGAAGTTGTGCAAGTCGGTCATGACGCGGGGATCAGGGTGTACTTCGGGGACAGGTACTCGTGGATTCCCTCGAGGCCGCCCTCCCGGCCGAGCCCTGATTGCTTGACGCCTCCGAAGGGGGCGGCTGCGTTGGACACGAGTCCTGTGTTCAGTCCCATCATGCCCGTGTCGAGCCCGGCGATCATCCGCTGGCCGCGGGCGATGTTCTCGGTGAAGACGTAGCTGATCAGCCCGTACTCGGTGTCGTTGGCGAGCCGGATCGCCTCGTCCTCCTCCGTGAAGGTCACGATCCCGACGACGGGCCCGAAGATCTCCTGGCGAAGCAGGTCGCTGTCGGCTGCGACGTCGGTCAGCACGGTCGGGGCGTAGAACGACCCTGGACCCTCCGGGCGGAAGCCGCCGGTGAGGAGGGTCGCACCGCGGTCGAGGGCATCGCTCACGAGCTTCTCGGTGTTGGCGACGGCCGCGTCGTTGACGAGCGGGCCGATCGTCACGTCCGGCTCGGTGCCCCGACCGATCCGGAGGGCTTCGACGCGGGCGACGAGGCGGCGAGCGAAATCCTCGGCGACGGACGCGTGCACGATGAACCGGTTCGCTGCCGTGCACGCCTGGCCGATGTTGCGGAACTTGGCGAGCATGGCGCCGTCGACGGCCCGGTCGAGGTCCGCGTCGGCGAAGACGAGGAACGGCGCATTCCCGCCCAGCTCCATCGAGGTGCGCAGCACGCCCTCCGCGGCCTGGCGGAGGAGCGCCCGGCCGACACCGGTCGAGCCGGTGAAGCTGAGCTTCCGGAGCCGCGGGTCTGCGATCAGCGGGGCGGAGACCTCAGCGGATTCCGAGGTCGTGATCACGTTGACGACGCCGGCGGGAACGCCCGCGTCCTCGAGCAACTGGGCGAAGAAGAGGGTGGTGAGCGGCGTGAGTTCCGCGGGCTTGATCACGACTGTGCACCCCGCGGCGAGCGCGGGGGCGATCTTGCGGGTCGCCATCGCGAGCGGGAAGTTCCACGGGGTGATCAGGAGGCACGGGCCGACCGGGCGCTGCGAAACGACCATCTGGCCGGTACCCTCGGGTGCCGGCCCGTAGCGCCCATTGATTCGTACGGCCTCCTCGCTGAACCAACGCAGGAATTCCCCGCCATAACCGACCTCGGCGCGGGCCTCGGCGAGTGGCTTGCCCATTTCGATGGTCATCAGCAGGGCGAAGTCCTCCCGGCGTTCCTGCAGCAGGTCGAACGCACGACGCAGGATCTCGGCCCGCACCCGCGGCGCGGTCGCCGCCCAGGCGGGACCCGCTGCGACGGCGGCGTCGAGGGCGCGTCCGCCGTCCGCGACGCCCGCGTTGGCGATCCGCTTGAGCTCGCGCCCGGTCGCAGGGTCCGTCACGATGATCGGCTCCCCCGTGCCGGGCTGCCAGGTGCCGTCGATGTAGAGACCGTCTGGGACCCGGTTGAGGAGTTCGGCCTCCCGCTCGGTGCCGATGGTGGTGGTGTCGCCGGAGGCGGGGCTCAGGGGGCGGTTCTCGGTGCTGAGACTGGTCACGGGTGTTCTCTTTCGGTCACGGGGCAGGTACGGCAGGCGGTGGGAAACGAACGGGCGTCAGGGGTAGAGTCCGCGGAGCAGGTGGGCCTCGGCGACGCGTTCGACGGCGAGGACCGTCGCCGCTGCCCGCAGGGAAAGGTCCCGGGAGGCGGCGGTTTCGACGACCTGCTGCCAAGCGGCGAGCATCCGCTCTTCGAGCTTCTGTTCGACCTCTGCGGCGTTCCACCAGTAGGCCTGGTTGCCCTGCACCCACTCGAAGTAGGAGACGAGCACTCCGCCGGCGTTCGCAAGGATGTCGGGCACCACGAGCTGTCCGTTCGCAGCGAAGATCCGGTCGGCAGCCGGGGAGGTCGGGCCGTTCGCGCCCTCGACGATCACGCGTGCCGTCACGCGGGCAGCGTTCCCGGCGTGCAGGACGCCCTCGACCGCGGCCGGGACCAGCAGGTCGACGTCGAGCTCGAGCAGCGCTTCACCGTCGAGCGGGTCCGCCCCGCCGAAGCCGACGACCCTGCCGGTCGCCGCGACGTGCGCGTCGAGCCCGGCGAAGTCGATGCCCCGCTCGTTGTAGACGGCGCCGTACTGGTCGCTGACCGCAACGACCCGCACCCCCGCGTCGGCGAGGAACACGGCAGCGTCGTGGCCGACCTTGCCGAAGCCCTGCACGGCTGCGGTCGCTCCGTACGGCGTGATGCCGCTGTGCCTGAGGGCGGCAAGTGCGACGTGGGTCACGCCGCGGCTGGTCGCGCTCGCACGGCCGTGGGAACCGCCGAGGCTGATCGGCTTGCCCGTGACGATCCCGGGAACGGTGTAGCCGACGTTGACGGAGTAGGTGTCCATCATCCAGGCCATGGTGCGCTCGTCGGTGCCGATGTCGGGGGCCGGGATGTCCTTCTCCGGGCCGATGATCGGCAGGATCTCGCTCGTGTACCTGCGGGTCACGCGCTCGAGCTCCGGGAGCGAGAATTCACGCGGGTCGATCGTGACACCGCCCTTGGCACCGCCGTACGGCACGTCGAGCAGGGCGCATTTCCAGGTCATCCACATCGCGAGGGCGCGCACCTCGTCGAGGGTCACGTGCGGGCTGTAGCGCAGGCCGCCCTTGGCCGGGCCGCGGGAGAAGTTGTGCTGCACCCGGTAGCCGGTGAACAGTCGGGTGCTGCCGTCGTCCCGGCGCAACGGAACGGCGACGGTGAGCTCGCGGCGCGGGGTCGCGAGCAACGCGTGCAGGCCTTCCGGGTAGCCGAGCAGGGCGACGGCGTCGCTGAGCTGCGACCGGGCGTCGACGAGGGGCGTGGCGAGGGGCGTGACCTGGCGAACGGCCGGCCGGGCCTCGAGCAGGCTCATGCGTTCGCCAGAGCGTGTGCGACGACCTGGAGGCCCTCGACGAGGAGCTCGTCCGAGATACTCAGCGGCGGCAGGAACCGGATCACGTTCCCGTAGGTTCCGCAGGTGAGGACGATGACGCCCTGCGCGTGGACGGCGGCCGCGACGCGGGAGGTGAGTGCGGCATCCGGTTCACCCGTCGCCGAGTCGACGAGCTCGATCGCGATCATGGCACCACGGCCGCGGACGTCGCCGACGCGCTTGTCGAAGGCGCGGATGGCGTTCAGCCGGCCGGTGAGGATCGTGCCGATCTCGCGGGCGCGCTCGACCAGGTTCTCGCTCTCGTAGGTGTCGAGGGTGGCGAGGGCCGCTGCACAGGCGAGCGGGTTTCCGCCGTAGGTGCCGCCGATGCCGCCGACCTGCGGGGCGTCCATGATCTCGGCGCGGCCGGTGACCGCGGAGAGCGGGAGGCCGCCGGCGATGCCCTTGGCCATCACGATCAGGTCGGGCACGATGCCCTCGTGGTCGCAGGCGAACATGGCGCCGGTGCGGGCGAAGCCGGTCTGCACCTCGTCGGCGATGAAGACGACCCCGTTGGCGCGGCACCAGGCCAGGAGGGTCGGCAGGAAGCCCGCGGCCGGGACGATGAAGCCGCCCTCGCCCTGGATCGGTTCGATGATGAGCGCGGCGAGGTTCTCGGCGCCGATCTGCTTCTCGATCTGGGAGATGGCGCGCTTCGCGGCGACGACGCCGTCGAGACCGCCGTCGCGCAACGGGTAGGACATCGGCGCCCGATAGACCTCGGCGGCGAACGGGCCGAAGCCGTTCTTGTACGGCTGGTTCTTCGCGGTGAGGCTCATGGTCAGGGTGGTGCGGCCGTGGTACGCGTGATCGAAGGCCACGACGGCCTGCCGCCCCGTGTAGTGCCGCGCGATCTTGACGGCGTTCTCGACAGCCTCGGCGCCGGAGTTGAACAGGGCGGTGCGCTTGGCGTGGTCACCGGGGGTGACCCGGTTGAGCGCCTCGGCGACCTCAATGTAGGAGTCGTACGGGGCGACCGTGAAGCAGGTGTGGGTGAACTGGGCGAGCTGGGCGGCGACGGCCTCGACGACGCGGGGCGCGCTGTTGCCGACGCCGGTCACGGCGATGCCGCTGCCGAGGTCGATGAGGGAGTTGCCGTCAACGTCGACGAGCACGCCGCCGCCGGCAGCGACGATGTAGACGGGCAGGGTCACGCCGACGCCCGCGGAGACCGCGGCGGTCTTGCGCGCCTGGAGCGCCTGCGACTGGGGTCCGGGGATGCTCGTCGTGAGGCGACGTTCCTGCGGAAGGGACGGGCCGCCGACGGGAACGGTGGTGGGCGGGGATGCGACGAGGGTCATGACTGCTCCAGTTCGTAAACCGAGGTGCATCGACCGGGCGGCGTCGATGTCAGGTGCCATGCTAGGCAGAGCGCCGACGGCAGCGCGCTCGCCGCTATGTACAGAATGCCGGCTAAGTTTCGACACGATGTACACTCGGCGCATGCCCCCGCTCAACGCACCGCCGCCGCTGCCCGGGCTGCGCCGCCTCCTCGACCGGCCGGACCTGCGGTTGCGGCTGCTCACTCCGGAGGCCGGCCTGCCGCCGCACGCCCTCGACCAGCCCGTCGAATGGGTGCACAGCTCAGACCTCGCCGACCCGACCCCGTTCCTGTCAGCACACCAGGTACTGCTGACGACAGGACGCCAGTTCGCGGAGGCTGTCACGGACGCGTTCTACGTCGACTACGTGACCCGGCTGCGCGACCGCGGCATCGTCTGCCTCGGCTTCGGCACGGAAGTCCTCCGCTCCGGCACCCCCGACGCCCTCGTCGCGGCCTGCCAGTCCCGCGGACTCCCCCTCGTCGAAGTGCCGTACGAGACGCCGTTCATCGCCGTCGCCCGGGCCGCCGGCGACCTCGTCGCCGAACTCCGCTATGCCAGGAGCACCTGGGCGCTCGGCGCCCAGCGGGCCATCGCGCTCGCGGCGCTCCGCCCGGACGGCCTCAGCGCTACCCTCAGCGAGCTGTCGCGGCAACTCGGCCACTGGGTCGCGCTCTTCGACATGAGCGGCGCCCTCGACCGGGTCTTCCCCCGGGACACCTTCGCGGGCGCATCCGCTTCACGCGGCTCTCTCGACCGGGTGCAGCGCGAGGCAGCCCAGTTGATCCGACGCGGGCAGCGGGCCAGCACGTCGGTTTCGACCGGCGGAGAGACGCTGACCCTGCAGACCCTGGGTCGACGCGACCAGCTGCGCGGCGTCCTCGCCCACGGGGGTCCCGGCGAGCTCGACCAAGCCAGCCAGGAGGTCGTGACGAGCGTGATCGCGCTCGCGGGGCTCGCGCTCGAGCAGAACAGTGCACTCGACCGGGCGCGCGGGCTCCTCAGGTCCGGGCTGCTGCACGCGCTGCTCGGCGGCGACGTCGACCTCGTGCAGGCGACCTCCGGGGAGATGTGGGGGCCGCTCCCGTTCGAGCCGGTACGGGTCGCCGTGACCGACCCCGCGCCAGGGCGGCTGGACGCCCTGACCGAGTTCCTCGAGCTCCGGGTGGAGGAGAGCCCTGGACACCTGTTCTTCGCGCGCCAGGGCGGCCTCGTGGTCCTGTGCGTCGACGCCACTGCCGGGCCCCTGCTCGATGAGCTCGTCGGCTTCGGGTTGCACCTCGGGCTCTCGGACCGGACCAGGTACCGTGAGCTGCCGCACGCCCTCGCCCAGGCCCGCCAGGCCCTCGAACGCTCGCACGAGGGCGCGCCAGGCATCGTCGAATTCGACGTGATCTCCCGACAGGGCGTTCTCGCGTTCCTCGCCGGCACGGATGCCTCGGAGGTCGGACGCGCGACGCTCCAGCCGCTCACGGCGCACGACGCCGTCCACGGCACCGAACTCGTCCGCACGCTCCGGGTCTGGCTGGAGCACAACGGGCAATTCGGTCCAGCGGCCACCGAGCTCGGTGTGCACCGGCACACCGTGCGCGCCCGGGTGAGCCAGGCCGAGGCGCTCCTCGGCCGTGACTTCGGCACCTTCCACGCCCGCGCCGACATCTGGGCGGCGCTGCTCGCGTCCGGTGACGACGCCGGATCACCCCCTGAGCACCTCAGTATCTGAGATACCGTCTCACGGGCGGTTCTGCTCGCCCGCGCTCCAGTGCGCTGGGCGCACGAATCCCCGGGGCAGGACGGTGAGCTGGTCGCCTCTGGCGCTGCTGACCTGCATCTGGGTCAGGTAGATCGCGCCTGCGAGGTCCGCTCCGGCCAAGTTCGCGTTGCGAAGGTCGACGCCGAGGAGGTCGCAGTACGACAGCCGGGCTCCGCTGAGATCCGCTCCGATCAGGAGGGAGCCGCGCAGGCTCAGTCCACGAAGGTCCGCACCGGTGAGTGCCGCGGCCGCCAGGTCTCTCCCCGGTCCGAGCCGGCGCCGAACTCCTCGATCCCGGGTTTCGCCGAGGATTCCCCTGCGCGCGTCCTCGCTCGCCTGGAGGAGCAGCGACCGGGCCGCGTCGTACTCCGCGTCGACGTCGAGGCTCGCGAGCCGATCCGGCTGCTCCCGGCTGAGCGCGCTGACGCGATCGAAGCGCGACATCAGCGGAGCCGGATCACCCGTGTCCCCGACAAGGCTGATCGCCTGCTCGAGGTACCAGAGGAGTTCGTGCAGCCGCCGAACGATCGGGAAGATGGCGAACATGGCGTCCCTAGTCCCGGGATCGTCCCGCCAGGACCGGCCGGCGAAGGTCTGCTGCGAGACTTTCTGGCCGGCACCGAAACAGTCGAACACGGTGCAGCCGGTGAATCCCCGGGGACGCAACTCCGCGTGCACGCGGCACGCGTCGCGTTCGTCGAGGTTCTCGCAGGGATCGCCGGCCGGCTTGTCGAACGGGAAGTCGGCGGACCTGGTGAACGCCAGGGCGACGCAGCAGAGTCCGAAGCAACTGGCGCAGTCGGCACCGAGGTCCTCGCGGCGCCCGACCTCAACCCTGGTTCGTTCCGTCATCGCGTTCATCGTAGTCCGCGATCCGGGAGGGACAACCGGAATTCCCGGGCACGGGTCAGGCGCGCAACGACCAGGGCTTGCGACGCACGAGGATGTGGCCGCGGCTCGTGCTGAGCCGGGTCCAGGGCCCGGTCTCGAAGAGCCGCACCGGTTCGTCCTTGGGCAGGAAGCCGAGACTCACCGCCGCGAACGCCGCCCCGGCCGGAACGATCTCGAGTCCCGCGATCGGGCGACCCCAGACCTCTGCACGGACCCGCTGCACGACCTGCGCGCCCGAGTCCCGCGGCACGGTGGAGGCGACCTCGTCGATACCGGCGGCCGCAGCGCCCGTCAGGAGCGCGGCATCCGTCTCGCCGAGGAGTTTCCAGCCACCCCGGGGCGGGGAGATACCGGCCCAGGTCACGGTAGTGACCTCGAGCGGCACGGTCACCGCGACCGGCGCCTCCGGGTCGCTTCCCGCGGCGGCGAGGCGGGCGACCCGATCGAGCAGGGAACGCACCGGCACGACGGCGTCGAGTTCGACGGGTTCGTCGAGGCCGAAGGTGCGCAGGCCGAGCACGGTCGGGCTCCCGTCGAGGAGGCCGCGCGGGTAGAGGATCGCGGAGTACACCGCGAGCGCGCCGGCGGCCGAAATCAGGCGCACCGAACCGTCCTCGATACGGCTGGCGCGCGACAGGTAGACCTGCAGATCGCTGAGGGCAAAGGAATCCGTGAGAATAAATGACTGGCTCATCTGCTCCTAAACTACCAAGGTACGGCGAGGCTCATACCGACTTCGCACACACTGCCGAGGAGGACGCATGGACATGCCGATGGAAGGTCTCTTGAACGCCCTCGACCTGACCGACACAGGGGCGCGCACGAGCGAGGACATCTTCACCGGCCCGTCGCAGTGGATGCCCCTCGGCCGCGTGTTCGGCGGGCAGGTTCTCGCCCAGTCCCTCGTCGCGGCGATGCGCACGGTGCCTGACGACCGCCACCCGCACTCGATGCACGGCTACTTCCTCCGTCCGGGGGACGTCAGCCAGCCGATCACGTTCTCCGTCGACCGGATCCACGACGGCCGTTCCTTCTCCACCCGGCGCACCCAGGCGTACCAGAACGGCCACCCGATCCTCTCGATGATCGCGTCGTTCCAGGACGATGACGAGGGCCTCGAACACCACATCGACATGCCGGCCGGGTTGCCGGACCCCGAGTCGCTGCCGACCGCAGCGGAGTCCCTCTCCCAGGTCGACCACACCATCGCCCGCTACTGGGCGAGCGAGCGCCCGTTCGACATGCGGCACGTGCCTTCGCCGATCTACCTTCAGGTCAAGGGCGAGCACACCAGTCACCAGGCCGTGTGGATGAAGACCCTCGGCGCGCTTCCCGACGACCCCGACCTGCACCGTGCCGCCCTCGCATACGCGAGCGATTACTCGATCATGGAGCCGGTCATGCGCCGCCACGGCATCGCGTGGTCGACGCCGGGGCTCAAGGTCGCGAGCCTCGACCACGCGATGTGGTTCCACCGCTTCGGGCGCGTCGACGAGTGGATGCTCTACGTCCAGGACTCCCCCACCGCCCAGGGCGGCCGAGGACTCTCCACCGGCAGCATCTACAGCCGTGAGGGTCTCCTGCTCGCGACCGTTGCCCAGGAGGGCATGGTCCGGGTTCCCGCGAACAAGGAATAGCAGCCGGCCCGGGATCACTGCGCGGGACTACTGCGCCTGCTCCACCCCGGGCTCGGCCGCGAGCAGCACGATGCCGTTGGGCTGCAAACGGATGTCGACGGACGCGATCTCGTCGGTGTCCAGTTTCGTGGTTCCCGCGACGGGGACCGTCATGCCGGGACCCGCGAGCCAGCTCGCGACCTGCGTCGCCTCCCCGTTCCGGTCCGTGACGAACATCGCGTACGCCCGCTCGGCCGCGGCGCCGGTGCCGGTGCCGGATTCGGTGCCGGATTCGGGCAGGCCATAGCTGCACGAGCCGTCTATGCGGGTGCCGCCGGGCTGAGCCGCCAGGCGGACATCCGCGCTCAGCGGGTTCGGGACCACCTGGTGCAGTGTGACGAGCTCCCCGGGAGGTTCCGCGATCGACGCCGGGGCGAGCCGGGCCGGCAGCACGATCGCGACCGTCGCAGCGACGGCCGCCACGGCGAGCAGGAGCCCGGCCTGCAGTATCCGCCCGCGCCGCCTGCGCCGCCGCGCAGCATCGAGCAGCCGCGGCAGGCCGTCGCTGCGAGGGAGGACGCCCGGTGACGCCGCGGTCTCCAACACCTCGGCGGTCGGCACGAGGCCGAGAAGACCGGGGATCCCGGCGATCTCGGCAACCCGACGGGTGCAGTCCGCGCACGTGCGCAGGTGGCGTTCGTAGTCGTGGCGTTCTTCGGTCGCGAGCGCGCCGAGCACGTAGGCGGCGTCCCACTCGGCGTACGGGTCACGCCCTGACCGGGGTACGCGCCCGGTGTCTGATGCACCGGATCCTGTCGTGGTCATCGCTCGGTCACTCCCTTCTCGGTGAGACTCAGGCGCATGGCACGCAGGGCGTAGTGCAGGCGCGACTTCACAGTGCCCTCCGGGATGTCGAGGGAGCGCGCGGTCTCGGCGACCGACTGTCCGCGGTAGTAGGCGAAGACGACCACGGCCCGGTGGTCTGCGGAGAGGCCGTCGAGGGCATCCGCCACGAGCCACGCGTCGAGGAGCGCTGCCGTCGCGTCGTTCGTCAGACGCTCGGGGAGTTCGTCTGTGCTGATTTCGTGGCGGTTCCTGGCGGAACGCCATTCGTCGATGACGAGGTGGCGGGCGACGGTGAAGAGCCAGGCGCGTGCCGAGTCAGCATCGTCGAGCACCCGGGGCAGTCGCCAGGCGCGCAACAGGGTCTCCTGCACGACGTCATCGGCCAGGGCGGAATCCCCGGTCAGCCGGGTCACGTACCGACGGAGCGCCACGGCGTGCGCATCATGCAGGGCGCGCAGCAGGTCGGCACGCGCGTCGACGGGCCGCTCCCCGCGTCCGGGTTTCTCCGCCACGGCACACCTCCTATGGTTAACACGGGCTCGCTGCGCCGTTCGTTCAGTTTCCGCCGGGTTTTGTCGAAGTCCGTCGATTTTCCGTGATGGGCTTTGAACCGTTGACCGGGCAGTTTCGTAGTAACTAGTAGCACCCTAACGAGTAGCGCCAGCTTGCGAACGGGGAGCAGCCCATTCGCCGTCACCGACCGCCACGACCACCATCACGAGGAGAATCATGACGAACGACACCGCGGTCTCCCGCCGCACCGCACTGCTGATCGGCACCGCAGGCACCGCCGCCGTGACCCTGGCCGCCTGCGCCCCGACCACGACGGGCGGCACCGGCGCCGGATCGGCCGGAGGTTCGACCGGGGCCGCAACATCGTCTGCGGGCGGGACCGTGGTCGCCAAGCTCTCCGACATCCCGGTCGGCGGCTCGATCGAGACCGCCCTGAATGGCAAGGCCATCTTCGTCAGCCAGCCAACCGCAGGCAAGGTCGTGGCCTTCAGCGCCGTGTGCACGCACCAGGGCTGCATCGTGAAGCTCGTCGACACGTCCTTCGACTGCCCGTGCCACGGTTCGAAGTTCGACACGGCAACGGGCGCCGTTCTCGCGGGCCCCGCCCCGAAGCCACTGATCGGCATCACCGTCTCGGTTTCGGGAGACTCCGTCACCGCAAGCTGAACGTATGGAGTTCAGTCTTCCGGAAGGGCAGCCCTGCGGGTGAATCGCACCGGGTCTTCGAGGTAGGGCAGCCACGCCGCACGCTCCTCGTCGGTGATCTTGCGCGGGCGCTGGGTTGCCGCATCGATGAGCACGATCGTGGTGCTGGCCTGCGCGTACAGCACCGCCGACTCGGCCTCCACCGGCCCCCACACCTCGTAACACACCTCGAGGCTCGCCCCGCCGACCTTGCCGAGCCAGAGACGGATGTCCACCGGCTGCCGCAGGTACGGGATCGACAACAGGTACTCGGCTTCGAGGCGCGCGATCACGGTCAGCGTTGCCGCGCCCGGCCGGCCGTCGAGAACGGCGGTCCCGGCCCCCGAGCCCGGCTCAACCTCGTCGTCGAGCCAGAACGCCTGGATGCGCGCCTCCTCGAGGAGGCGCAGCATCGAGGCGTTGTTGACGTGGCCGTATGCATCGAGGTCTGACCAGCGCAGGCTGATCGGCACGTGCAGCTTCATCTCGCTGGCCCGTTCCCGGCCTAGTCGCGCGTGAGCTTGCGGTACGCGGACCGGTGCGGCTTCGCGGCGTCGGGGCCGAGCCTCTCGATCTTGTTCTGCTCGTAGGACTCGAAGTTTCCCTCGAACCAGTACCAGCTCGCCGGGTTCTCATCCGTGCCCTCGTAGGAGAGGATGTGGGTCGCGATCCGGTCGAGGAACCACCGGTCGTGAGTGATGACCACGGCGCAACCGGGAAACTCGAGGAGCGCGTTCTCGAGGGAGCCGAGGGTTTCGACGTCGAGGTCGTTAGTCGGCTCATCCAGGAGCAGCAGGTTTCCGCCCTGCTTGAGTGTGAGCGCGAGGTTGAGGCGGTTGCGCTCTCCACCGGAGAGCACGCCGGCCTTCTTCTGCTGGTCGGGTCCCTTGAATCCGAAGGTCGACACGTAGGCGCGGGACGGGATCTCGGTCTTGCCGACCTGGATGTAGTCCTGGCCGTCGGAGACGACCTCCCAGAGGGACTTGTTCGGGTCGATTCCGGTGCGGTCCTGGTCGACGTAGGAGATGTCGACGGTCTCGCCGATCTTCAGCTCGCCGCCGTCGAGCGGCTCCTTGCCGACGATCGTCTTGAACAGGGTCGTCTTTCCCACGCCGTTCGGCCCGATGATGCCGACGATGCCGTTCCGCGGGAGGGTGAAGCTGAGCCCGTCGATGAGCACGCGGTCGCCGAAGCCCTTGTGCAGCTTCTTCGCGTCGATGACCTGGGCACCGAGACGCGGGCCGACCGGGATCTGGATCTCTTCGAAGTCGAGCTTGCGGGTGCTCTCGGCCGCGGCGGCCATCTCCTCGTAGCGGGCGAGACGTGCCTTGGACTTGGCCTGGCGTCCCTTGGCGTTCGAGCGGACCCACTCGAGTTCATCGGCGAGACGCTTGGCCATCTTCGCGTCCTTCTTGCCCGCGATCATGAGCCGTTCCTGCTTCTTCTCAAGGTAGGTCGAGTAGTTGCCCTCGTAGGGGTAGAGGTGGCCACGGTCGACTTCGGCGATCCATTCGGCGACGTGGTCGAGGAAGTACCGGTCGTGGGTGACGGCGAGCACGGCGCCGGCGTACTGGGCGAGGTGCTGCTCGAGCCAGAGCACGCTTTCGGCGTCGAGGTGGTTGGTGGGCTCGTCGAGGAGGAGCAGGTCCGGCTTCTGCAGCAGGAGCTTCGTCAGCGCAACGCGGCGCTTCTCACCACCGGAGAGGTCGGCGACGGCAGAGTCTCCCGGCGGCGTGCGGAGGGCATCCATCGCCTGTTCGAGCTGGGAGTCGAGGTCCCAGGCGTCGGCGGCGTCGATGGCTTCCTGGAGTGTGCCCATTTCGGCGAGGAGGGTGTCGAAGTCCGCGTCGGGTTCGCCGAGGGCGGCGCTGATCTCGTTGAACCGGTCGACCTTGGCCTTGATCGGGCCGACGCCTTCCTGCACGTTCTCGAGGACCGTCTTGGTCTCGTCGAGTTCCGGCTCCTGCATCAGGATGCCGACGCTGTAGCCGGGCGAGAGTTTCGCCTCGCCGTTGCTCGGGGTGTCGAGCCCGGCCATGATCTTGAGGATCGTGGACTTTCCGGCGCCGTTCGGCCCGACGATGCCAATTTTGGCGCCGGGGAAGAACGACATCGTGACGTCGTCGAGGATGAGCTTGTCGCCTACCGCCTTGCGTGCGCGGACCATCGTATAAATAAATTCGGCCATAGTGCTTACCAGTCTATTTGCCGCGTGGCCCCGATCAGACACCGGCCGGTCGAGATCGCGGACGTGACCATGCTGTGGTACCCGCCGGACTTCGACCCGTTCTGTCCGATCAGGCAGCCGTCCGGGAAGCGGACCGAGAATTGCACGGAGTCGGCGTCGAGATTGACGCTCGTCTTGTCGAACCCGACCTCCATCATCGCCTTGTCGAATCCGGCGGCGACGAGAGCGTCCACGAAGCCGCGACCGCCCGTCGCGGGATCAACGGCCGCAGCGACCTGGTTGAAGTATGCGAGGTTCGCCTGGGCGCCGAGTTCGGGCCGCACGGCCGGTGCCGGCGCCGCCGTGGCGGTGGCAACCGGAACGCTTGTCGGTGTGGCCGCGACGGGCGTGGGTTCAGCGGTGCTTGCGGAGCAGCCGGCCAGGGCTGCGACAACAAGGCCGGCGATGACGACGGCGACCACGGGCCGGATTGTCGTCCTGTGTACTGCCGGCACGTGTGTCCTCCCGAGGCCGCGGTGCGGCCAGTGCCATCGAGTCTAAACCGACCGCACGGCCGACTCGCCAGTGACGACGGTCGTGACACCGGCGGGCGGGACTGTCTCGCCGGAGGAAGCGCCCGACGCGCCGGCCGGATCCGGCGCAGTCGGGAGCCCCCGGACCGCGGCCGCGTCCGTGACCGGGCGCAGGTAGTTCGTCGTGCACCAGGACAGGTCGTGGCCGACCGCCTCGGCCTCGACCTCGACGGAGGTGCCGGATCGTTCGGCGTTCTGCCACGCCCGCACCCGAAGCTGCCCGGCGACGAGGACATGCTCGCCCTTCCGCACCGAACGCACGACGTTGTGCGCAAGGTGACGGAATGCGGTCACGGTGTACCAGTTCGTGTCGGCGTCGACCCAGCTGTGCAGGGTCCGGTCGTACCGGCGCTGCCCGGAGGCCAGCCTGAAGGAGGTGATCGCGAGGCCTGCGCTCGTCACGAGGTGGCGCGGCGTCGTCGCCACGATTCCGGTCACGGTAATGCTGTTGCTCATGGGTCTCCCGTCCTGGTCGTCGCCGGACGCTCGCCCGGCGTCGGCCCGGGGGCGACGCTCGTGCCTGTCTCCGACGCCCCCGGGTCACCTCCGAGTGTGCCGCCGCGTGCGGGAGGACGGTCCGCGGCATCCCTGTGCGGGGAAGACGCCACGGAACGGATGCCTGTTGAGGAGGGGACCCTCCCCTCCGGCCCTAGAGTGATTCCATGAGCTTTGTCGCCGCTGAGAACCGCTATTCGGACATGACCTATCGCCGGACCGGACGGAGCGGCCTCAAGCTCCCTTCCCTGTCGCTCGGCCTCTGGCACAACTTCGGAAACGAACGCCCCATCGACACCCAGCGGGCCATCCTCCGCAGGGCCTTCGACCTCGGCGTCACCCACTTCGACCTCGCCAACAACTACGGCCCGCCGTATGGAGCTGCCGAAACCAACTTCGGCCGGGTCTTCGCGGAGGACTTCAGGCCGTACCGCGACGAGATCATCGTGTCGAGCAAAGCCGGGTACGACATGTGGGCGGGCCCATACGGCGACTTCGGTTCGCGCAAGTACCTGCTGTCGTCCCTCGACCAGAGCCTCGGGCGCCTCGGCCTCGACTACGTGGACATCTTCTACTCGCACCGTCCAGACCCGGAGACCCCGATCGAGGAGACGATGGGCGCCCTCGCGACCGCCGTCCAGCAGGGCAAGGCGCTCTACGTCGGCGTGTCCAACTACTCCCCTGAGGAGACCAGGGCCGCTGCCGCCGCACTCGCCGAGCACAGGATCCCGCTCCTCATCCACCAGCCGCGGTATTCCATGTTCGACCGGCACATCGAGGACGGCCTCTTCCCCGTGCTCGACGAGCTCGGCATCGGCAGCATCGTCTTCTCCCCCCTCGCCCAGGGTCTCCTCACCGACCGCTACCTCGGCGGGAGTGTCCCGGAGGGCTCTCGCGCGGCGACGAGCCGTTTCCTTTCGGAGAACGCCCTGACGGACACCTATTTCGAGCGGGCAAGGGCCCTCAACGAGATCGCGCTCGGCCGGGGCCAGACCCTGGCCCAGCTGGCGGTGACGTGGATCCTGCGTCAGCCGCAGGTGACGAGCGTGCTCGTCGGGGCAAGCAGCGTTCACCAGCTCGAACAGACCGTCGCCGCCCTCGACGCGCCGGCTCTCAGCGAGGCCGAGATCACCGGCATCGAACCGTTCGCGGTGCACGGCACCGGCCGGGACTCCTGATTGGGGTATCTGTACGCGCTCCTCGCGTCCCTGCTCTTCGGGCTCAACGGCTCGACGACGAAGGTCATCGTTGAGGCGGGGCTGTCCCCCGCGCAGCTGACCTTCGTCAGGGTCACGGTGATCATGGCGCTCGCGGGCGCCGTCCTGCTCGTGACGAACCGGCGGGCATTCCGCATCGACAGGAGCCAGCTCGCCGTCATGGCGCTGCTCGGCGTCGCCGGGGTCGCACTCATCCAGTGGTTCTACGCCGTCGCGGTCAGTCTGCTCCCCGTCGGGATAGCGCTCATGCTCGAGTACTCCGGGGTGCTCCTGATCGCCCTCGTGGCGCGTTTCGCGTTCAAGGAGCGCGTCAAGCCACGAATCTGGTGGGCGATCGGGGGCGTCCTCGTGGGCATGGCCATCGTCGCGCAGATCTGGGCGAGCCCGCTGTCGACGCTCGGGGTCATCGCCGGCGTCGCGGCGGCGATCTGCCTCGCGATCTACTTCCTCGTCGGTGAGCGCCAGGTCGCGACCTCCTCGCCCCTCGCCGTCGCGTTCTGGTCGATGCTGTTCGCGAGCGCGTTCTGGCTGCTGTTCAGCGGATGGTGGCAGATCGACCCCGCACTCCTCACGGAAACCGTGCACCTGCACGGCAACCTCGCGACCGTGGCAGCTCCGCTCTGGACACTCCTGCTCTGGAACGGGGTGCTCGGCTCCTTCGCCCCGTACCTGCTCTCGTATATGGCCCTCGCCCGCCTGACCGCGACGGCTGCGGGCATCGTGTCCGCGTCTGAGGTCATCTTCGCGTTCGCGTTCGCATTCCTCTGGCTCGGGGAAACACTCGACGGCGTCCAGGCGTTCGGCGCACTGCTCGTCCTCGCTGGAATCGTGGTGGCGCAGACGGCACGGGCCAACCGGCCCGTTGACCTGGACCTGGCCGGTCCCGGAGTCACCGGCGCCATCCAGCTGCCTTAGCGCTCCTGACATCCTCGTTTACCGGTGCCGACCGGGCAGCCGGTCGAATGTCGGGGGTCCCCCGTAGCGTGCTGAGCACAGCACCAGCTACCCGAGACCCCGCCACCCGGCACCGGAGGACCCCATGACCGACACCCCGTTCCTGGCCCCGCTTCGAGCCGCTCTCCCCGAGGTCGCGTCCGTTCGCGGCCTCGCCCTCGTCCCGGTGAAAGACGGTCTCTGGCGGGTCACCGGCCGTTCGGGCGCCGTCCTCGGCCACATCGAACGCAAGCTCGACGACCGCGGAGAGTCCTTCGCGGCCCGGCGGCTGCTCCCGGCCACCCGCACCCTCGATCTGGGCACCTTCTGGCAGCTGGCGGATGCCGCGGATTGCTTCCGCTAGCCCGCCGTGGCCACGGTGAGATATCCGACCACATTGAGGCACGCCGTCGGCAAAGCCGTCCAACCCGCCGCGCTCAGGATAAAGTGCCGCACATGACGTGGTGGAATAGTTTCGTATCCTGGCTCACGGCAGCCAGCAACCAGACCGTGGTGAACACAGCCGTAGTGTTCATTGTCGCGATCCTGATCGCCGGCGTTCTCACGGCCCTGATCGGGCGCGGCGCCATCAAGCAGCTCCTCGTCCAGCACGACAGGGAACTCAAGGCTGCGGCCATCGGCGCCCTCATCGATGCCGCAACCGAGGCATCCGTCTGGAATTCGCTCACCCCGCAGGAACAGGTCATGGCGGACCGTGCCGTCGGCCAGGCCGACATCCAGGTTCGCCTGCTTCCGATTCCCGGCGCAGGCGTCGCGGCCAACTGGGCCTCGCACCAGCTCAACGAGCTCAAGCGCACCTCGGCGACATTCGGCTACCAGCTCGAGCCCGCCCTGCTGGAATTCCGCGATCGACTGATCGAGTGGCAGGACAAGCCCCGCCGTACCCGCAAGGTGTTCCAGAGCGACCTCGACCGGTGGAAGACGCAGAACTCCACCTCGGAATCCAGCCTTCTCGCCCAGCAGGATGCGTGGGCAGCCCAGCAGCACCACGACCAGTTCAACGAGGCCCTTCCGGCAGCGCCCGTCCCCGCACCGCCCACGCCGAGTGTGCACGCGGCGAGCCAGTCCACGCCGTCGACGGAGACCCAGCGCCTCCTCGACGATGTCCAGGCCCTCGAGGTGCGTCCGGCACCGATCAACCACCCGTAGTCAGGCAGCCGTAGTCAGGCAGTAGCTCAGGTCAGGCAGTACCGCAGATCGCCCGGAGCATTCGATGCTCCGGGCGATTCGTGCTTAACGGCGTCCGGCGGGACGTACTGCAGGTGCCACGGGGCTCAGCGCCACCACTGGTCGAAGAGGGATGCCGGAACCTGGCGCTTGTGCTCCGTGTTCAGGAACCGTGCCTCGATCGCCGCAGCGACCTCCTCGTCGACGGGGAGGCCCTCGAGGTAGTCGTCGATCTGCTCGTAGCGCAGGCCGAGGTTGTCCTCATCGGTCTGGCCAGGATTGCCGTCGAGCAGGTCGGCCGTCGGCGCCTTGAGGTAGAGGTGCTTCGGCGCCCCGAGTTCGATGAGGAGCGCCCTGCCCTGGCGCTTGGTCAGGCCGGTGAGCGGCAGCACGTCCGCGCCGCCGTCCCCGTACTTGGTGAAGAAGCCCGTGACGGCCTCTGCGGCGTGATCGGTGCCGATCACGAGGAGTCCGCGCGCCCCGGCGATGGCGTACTGGGCGACCATCCGCTCCCTGGCCTTGGTGTTGCCCTTGTCGAAGTCGGGCAGCGTCTCGCCGGTGCTGTCCTCGTATTCGGCCGCGATGCCGTCGACCGCGCGCTGCACGTTGAAGGTGAGCGCGGTGTGCGGCTGGATGAAGTCGAGCGCGAGTTCGCCATCGGCGTCATCGTGCTGCACGGCATACGGCAACCGTACGGCGACGAACTCAAATTCCTGTCCGGCGTCGTCGAGCTCCTCGATTGCGATCTGGGCCAGTCGCCCGGCGAGGGAGGAGTCCTGTCCACCGCTGACGCCGAGGATCAGCCCCTTCGCACCCGAGCCCACCAGGTACTCCTTGAGAAAGTCCACCCGTCGTCGAATCTCGGTAGCCGGATCAATTGTCGGTGACACATGCAGTTCGGCGATGATGCGCGCCTGAAGTTCTCCCATGCATCGAATCTATCAAAACGGCCGGCCCGGCCGCCCGGCGAGAGGTGCTTTGTTCAGCGGCGTTTGTTCAGCGGGGTGTGTCCGGCGGGCTTTGTTTCATCCACGCGGAGGTCTTGACTGGAGCCATGCAGATCACGAAGGTGTCCGCGCGCATTCGGGACACGAGCGAAGCAGCGGAATTCTTCGAGAACGTCCTCCTCCTCACGGTCGACAGGACGGTCGCCAGGGAACCGACCACGATTGAGGTGCGCATCGGGACGACCCTGCTCGAACTCTCTGAGGACCAGGACGCCGTCGGCCGGCACCACCTGGCCGTCACGATCCCCTCGAACACGTTCGCAGCAGCCCGGCAGTGGCTCGAGCCCCGATCCGCCCTGATCGGCACTCCCGATGCCGACGAGTTCGAGTTCGCAGCCTGGAACGCCCGCTCGCTCTACTTCACCGGGCCGGACCGCTCGGTCCTCGAGTTCATCGTCCGTCGCGACCTCGACAACAACACCCGCGGCGCATTCACGAGCGCCGACCTGCTCTGCATCAGCGAGGTCGGCGTCGCGACGGACGACGTGCTTGCGACGGCCGAATTCCTGAAGACCGAAGCGGATGTCCGGCCGTACGCCGGTGAGCCCGGCCGCAGCTTCGCACCGGTCGGAGACACCGACGGCCTGCTGATCCTCGTCTCACCCGGCCGTCCCTGGTTTCCCACCACGGACCGCGGGGCGTCAAGCGGGCCGATCCTGGTCGAGGCCACGGGACCCCGGCCGGGAGAGTACCCGCTGGGCGCCGGAAGCCTGCTCCGGATCCGATGAATGGGTGTCGTGGCATCCGCTGCGCGGAAATGCCGTGCGTGGTGTGGTGTGGTGCCCCCGGTTGGAATCGAACCAACGACAAGCGGATTAGAAGGCCGCTGCTCTATCCACTGAGCTACGGGGGCGCGGAGCGCTTCAACGATACCGCAGACCCAGACCCCGCCGCCCCGGGCATCCGCCGGCCAGGCCCGGCCCGGGCTCGCTGGCGGGCCGGGGACCGCGTCGGACCCCGCCGCTAGACTCGGACCATGACAAAAAGCAGTGACCGGTTGGTCTGGATTGATTGCGAGATGACCGGGTTAGACCTGGAAAACGATGAATTGGTGGAGATTGCCGTGGTCATCACCGACTACGACCTCAACGTGATCGACCCGGGCCTCGACATCATCATCAAGCCGAACGCCTCCGCGCTCGCGAATATGAACGACTTCGTGCGCAATATGCACACGACCTCCGGCCTCATCGAGGAGATCCCGAACGGGGTCAGCGCCGCGGAAGCCGAATTCGAGGTCCTCGAGTACGTTCTCAGGTTCATTCCCGCGGAGCAGAAGGCGCCGCTCGCCGGAAACTCGATCGGAACGGACCGCTCGTTCCTCGCGAAGTACATGCCGCGCCTCGACAACCAGCTGCACTACCGTAACGTCGATGTCTCCTCCATCAAGGAACTCGCCCGTCGCTGGTACCCGCGGGTGTACTTCAACGCCCCGGTGAAGGACGGCGGGCACCGCGCACTCGCAGACATCCTCGAGTCGATTCGCGAACTCGCGTACTACCGCCAGACCGTGTTCGTGGCCGACCCCGGACCCACGAGCGACGAGGCAAAAGCGAGCGCGGCAGAAGCCGTGTCAGCATTCACTCCAAACGTGTAATAGAATTCTTGAGTTGCCGCTGCTCCTTCGGGAAAAGCGCAGCACATGGTGGTTGTAGCTCAGTTGGTAGAGCGTCCGGTTGTGGTCCGGAAGGTCGCGGGTTCAAGCCCCGTCAGTCACCCCAAGTAGAGCAGGCATCCGTTCAGCACCTCACGATCAACACTGTGTGAAATCAACACTGTGAGATGCTGAACGGATGCCGCAGCTCAGCCCCGATGAATTCAGTCACGAGGAATTCGAGAAGGTCGTCGTCGACGAGCTGGATCTCCTGCCCGACGACATGGTCGACGGGCTCGAGAACGTCATCTTCGTGGTCGAGGATCGTCCGGAGGACGGCTCCCTCGACACGCTCGGCCTCTACGACGGCGTCGCCCTGACGCACCGCGACCAGTACGGTTTCGGCGAGATGCCGGACCGCATCATCCTGTACCGGGAGTCCCTGCTCGCGATCGTCGACTCCCTCGATGAGCTCCGCGATCAGGTGCACATCACCCTCGTGCACGAAATCGGCCATTTCTACGGGATCGATGACGACAGGCTGCACGAGCTCGGCTGGGGATGACCCGCACTTGTTAGCCTCGACTCATGAGTAAATTCCGGCCCGGCCGCGCCCTGGGTATCACGGTCGGTGCCCTGGCGATCCTTGTCATCGGCGTCTACGGGCCCGCGACGCTCCTCGGGCCGCTCCCGATGGTGAAGGCGACCGTGGTGTCGGCACCGGCCGCCGCGACAGCCGCCACTCCCCCGGTGCTCCCTGCCGCGGGCACGAGCGCCGTCGTGAGCCTCGTGCCGCCGGCCGCCGGCGCGGCAACGACCGCGACGACGGTCGCGACCACCCCGATCGCCGCAGCGGGCAGCACAACCCCGCTGCCGATGGCCGCCGCGGCGAAGATCGTCGCCGCCCTGGTCGTGCTCTCGGCCAAGCCCCTCGACGCCGGCGCCGCAGGGCCCGGGGTGCCGATCACGCCGGCCGACTACCAGGACTACCTCGACTACGTGGCCAACGGTGCGCGCACGGTCATCGTCTTCCCCGGCGAAACCTGGACGCAGCAGGAACTCCTGCAGGCGATGATCCTCGGTTCGAGCAACAACCACGCGGATACCCTCGCCCGGTGGGCCTTCGGCTCCCTCGACGCCTACGTCACGGCCGCCAACGCCTGGCTCACGAAGGAGGGCCTGGCCGGCATCCACGTCGCGGACGCCACGGGCCTCGCGGATGCGAGCGTCGGGACCGGAACGGACCTGGCGCGGCTCGCGGGCCTCGCTGCGACCAACCCGGTGATCAGTCAGATCCTCGCGAGCCCGGCATCCGCCCTCGTCGGCCAGCGCGGAGTCGACAACACGACCGCCTACCTGCCGGAGGAGGGCATCACCGGCCTCTCCCGCAGCTACACGGACGCCGGCGGCGTCTGTTTCCTGTTCACCGCAAGCGTGGGAACCGCGCCGGCGGCCTTCACCTTCGCCGGTGCCGTGATCGGCGAGCCGGACTACGACACGCTGACGGCCGACCTGAAGGCGCTCATGGCCAGTGCACAGGCCGGAGTCACCGACCTCCCGATCCTCGCGGAGGGCGCGGCGTACGTGCGTTTCGACGCTCCCTGGGACGCGACGGCCTCTGGCGTCGTGAAGACGGCCAAGACCCGCTTCGGCTGGCAGGCCGCTCCGGTAGGAGCACCCACGCTTGACCTGGACGCGTTCGCGACCGGCCGCTCCGGTACGACGGTCGGCCGGGTCACCGTGGATGCGAGCGGGGAGGCCGTGACCTCACCCCTCGTGCTCGATACGACGATCAGCGCCCCCGGACCCGGCTGGCGCCTGCTCAACCCGGTGCCGATGATCTCGGCACTCCTGGAGCAGTAGCGGCTACTCCGGCTGGTCTTCCGGCACGTACGGGTCGCTGTCCGTCGCGTCGAAGCGGTAGCGCACATGGATCCGGCCCTGCACGTCGCGTTCGTCGACCTCGTCGTACCAGAACAGGGTCTCGATGCCCTCGACGAGCGAGACCATGCTGATCCGGCTGTCATGCGCGCCCCGCACGAGGACTCGGGAATCGACCTGTCCCTCGAGGGGGCCATCGATGAATTCGGCGGTGTAGAACACTTCTTCGGGAGCTGGACTAGTCATGACCTAACGCTAGTCCGATTTCCCCGATCTCCCCGATCTCCACGGAGGCCGGGGGTCCCGTCGAGTTCGATCGTCGCCCATCGTCCGGGTTCCTCCCGCACGAGGAATCCCTGCCATTCTGCCTGCCACTGGTCCCAGTGCGACCGGAATGCCTCACCGTCCCGCGCGAGGGCCCGCTGCTTGCGTTCCTCGTCGTCGGCAGTGAGCCAGATCCGTACGTCGCTCAGGCCGGCATTGGCCGCTGCGAGCGTGCCGCAGCCCTCGACGAGGAGCGGAAGGGCCGGGTCGACCGGATGCCATTCCGCAGGCGCGTCCGCTCCCCAGTCATAGCGGCGCCAGGCGCCGGGCAGTCCGGCCCGGAACGGGCGCAGCACGTGTTCGGTCAGGTGTGCGCTCGCGGCGGCCAGTCCGTTCCAGCCTGGATAGATGTCGTCGAGACGGATGAGTGCGGGCCGCACTCTCGTCGGCCCGGCGGTCGACGGCCAGGCGTCGAGGATGCGGTCGGCGAGGGTGCTCTTGCCCGCACCGCTCGGCCCGTCGATCAGGATCACGATGGGCCCGGCATCCGCCCTCTGGAACGCCGCGATCGCCGCCAGCACCGGGGCGAGCAGCACCTGGTCAGGAGAGGACAAAATGCCACGTCCCCGCCCAGACCGCGACCGCGATCGCGATGCCGGCGATGCCGAGGCCGAGGCCGAGCATCACGGCGTCCCCTGCCCCGATCGCCGATGCGCGGGCCCAGGTGCGCGGCGCCGTCCCGAAGCCGCGGGCCTCCATGGCCGTTGCGAGCTTGCTCCCGCGGCGTACCGAGATGACGAGCAGGGCGAAGGCCGGCCCGAAGAAGCGGCGGAGGGCCCCGATCGGTCCGCCGCCGTCGCCGACACCCCGTGCGCGCCTGGCGAGGCTGAGGAAGCGCCAGTCTTCGATGAACATGCCGACGAGACGCAGGCCGGCGAGTCCGCCGAGCACGAACCGGGCCGGCAGGCGCAGCACCTGCGCGAGCCCGTCGGCGAGGTCGGTGGGGTCCGTCGTGGCCAGGAGGACGATTCCCGGCAGGCCGATCGCGAGTACCCGGAGCGCGATGGCCAGGCCGAGCTGGACCGAGCCGTCCGTCACCGTCACGAAACCGATTGTCAGGAGCACCGCTCCGGAGTCGCGGCCATACAGCACCGTCGTCAGGCCCGCGAAGGGCGCTGCGATCCACAGCGTCGACGTGCGCAGCCAGAATTGCCGCGCGCTCAGCCCGCACCAGTACAGCAGCACGCCCTCGAGGGCGAGGGCGACCAGTGCCGAGACCCAGTCGATCGAGAGCAGCAGCGCGAGGCTCACGACGATCGCGGCACCGAGCTTGGAGATGGGGTTGAGCCGGGCGACCGCGCTCGGGCGGATGCTCGGCGTGAGGAGGCTCATCGGCGCGCCCCCGCCGCTGAGCCGGCCGCCGACCCGGCCCTGCCACCCGCGAGCCGGTATTCGGAGTCGGCGATCGTGTCGACGAGGAGCTCGTCGTGGGTGACGAAGACAAGGGCTGTGCCCGCGCTCTGCACCTCGACGAGGAGGGCGACGAGCTCCCGCCAGGTCCGGGAGTCCTGCCCGAAGGTGGGCTCGTCGAGCACAAGCACCCGCGGGCGGCTCGCGAGCACAGTCGCGACCGAGAGCCGGCGTTTCTCCCCGCCGGAAAGAGTGAAGGGGTTCGCTTCGGCCAGGTGGTCGAGCCGCAGCCTCTCGAGGAGCTCGTCGACCCGGCGGACCTGTTCCGCGGGGGCGAGGCCGAGGGCATGCGGGCCGACGGCGAGTTCAGCGCGCACGGAGCCGGAGAGGAACTGGTGTTCCGGGTCCTGGAAGACCGTACCGATCCGGGTCAGCAGGGCGCGGGAACGCCAGCGGACCGGTTCGGTGCCGAGGCCGCCCGCGAGGCCGGGACTCGCAGCGAGACGGCCGCCCGCCGGGGCGAGCAGGCCGGCCAGGGTGAGCGCGAGGGTCGATTTACCCGCGCCGTTCGGGCCCGTGATCGCGGTCGCCGTTCCCGCCCCGATGGTGAGGTCGATCCCGCCAGCGACGACCCGTGCGGTGCGTCGGGCGAACGGCACCCGCCCGACGGCGAGGCCGCTCGCGCTCAACAGGAGGTCGGGAGTCTGGGCTCCCCCGGCCTGGAGTCCGAGGTCGGCAGGTAGCCGGCTCGGCAGCCGGCCGGGAAGCCGCGGCGGGAGGTGCGGCACCCAGACCCCTGCCGCTGCGAGCCGTTCGCCCTCGGACTGCAGCACGGTGCCGGTCGGCCCGTCGGCAAGGATTCCACCGGCGGCATCGAGCACGATGACCCGATCGACGAGGTCCTGCCACACCGCAACCCGGTGTTCGATCACGATCAGGGTCGCCCCGGAGGCGTCGAGGGTGCGGCGCACGGCGTCGCGCACCTCGATGACACCCTCCGGGTCGAGGTTCGCAGTCGGCTCGTCGAGCAGGAGCAGGCCCGGCCGCATCGCGAGGACGCCCGCCAGTGCGAGGCGTTGTTTCTGGCCGCCGCTGAGCGCGGAGGTCGGGTGGTCGAGCGGGAGCCGCAGGCCGACCGAGTCGAGGGCGGCACCGACCCTGCGCCAGATCTCGTCGCGCGGCACGGCGAGATTCTCGCAGCCGAAGGCGACGTCGTCGCCGACCCTTGCGAGCACGACCTGGGAATCCGGGTCCTGCAGCACGAGACCGACCCGGCCGCGGGCATCCGCAGGACGCCGCCCGTCGACGAGAAGTTCGCCGGTCTCATCGCCCTCATCCTCAGATCCGAGTACTCCGGCGAGCGCGTGCACGAGAGTGCTCTTGCCCGCGCCGCTCGCGCCGAGCAAGAGCACCCGTTCGCCGGGGCGGATGTCGAGGTCGAGTCCGGAGACCGCAGGCGCGCCCCGTCCGGCGTGCCGCCAGCCCCAGCCGCGGGGG